>DRLX01000403.1 GCA_011322715.1 Desulfobulbaceae bacterium | reverse complement strand
GCGACAATAGTGGTATAGGCATGCCCGAGATGGGGCATGGCGTTGACATAATAAATAGGTGTTGTGATATAGGTTGTCATCTCAGGCTGTTTTTTTCCCGCCGCTGTTTTTTTTCCTTGACCGGCGTTCTCCCCTTTTCCGGGTTGTTTTGCTTTTTTTCCTGTTTTTTCGCTGCCGCTGCGGCTTTTTGTGTACCGGCTGCGCGGCCCGCCACTCTTCTTCCGTCAGGGTCCGGTCTTCGCCATCGTCACCAACTACAACAAGCTCGCCCTGCAGGGGAAGCTGCCGAACCACCCGATAGGTCCGCCCATCAAAAGAGAGTAAACGACCGACCTTCGGCATTCCCTTCTTCATGGTACGATAGCTGTCATACTCATAGGTGAGACAGCAGAGCAATCGATTGCATACCCCGGAAATCTTGGTGGGATTCAGGGGTAAGTCCTGGGCCTTGGCCATCTTGATGGAAACGGAATCAAACCGCTTTAAAAAGGCGGTACAGCACAATTCACGGCCGCAGGCGCCAAGACCGCCGATCATCTGTGTTTCATGGCGGACGCCTATCTGCCGCATTTCCACCCTGGTACGAAATTCCTGCACCAGCCGCTTGACCAGTTCCCGAAAATCCACCCGACTATCAGCGGTAAAATAAAAAATAATCTTGGAGCCGTTAAAAAAACGTTCCACCCGGACCAGGTGCATCGGTAATTTCAAGGTGGTAATCTCGGCCCGGCAGATATCATAGGCCTCACTCTCGAGAATCGGCAGTCGGGCGTATTTTTCCTCTTCTTCCTGGGTGGCCCGCCGAAGAACGATATAGGAGACGCCCCGTTTCCCCTGTTTCTTCGGGCATCCGGCCGCACGGCCAAACACCATTGCCGGCTCCGGCCCGTGATCGGTTTTTACCAGTACAAGATGCCCCTGCTCAAGTGAGGCAATCGTTGAGGAAGCGGTATACTCCCGGCCGGTCCGACGAAAACGAATCCTGTAATAGCAGAGCGGCCTCTCCTTGTTCCGGCCGGTATCGTCCCGCCGGCTTGCCGGAACCGCCGTCTCTTGTTTCGTCTGATTACTGGTCACGTGTGCAATAACTCAGGTTAGTGGAAAATCGACAGAGAAAATCTCAAGAAAAATTTATACCTAAATTCTGTAGTTGTTCGTGCACCGAGAACGTTGAGACAGGTATAGCACCCGTACATTGAGCACGAAATTCGTGAATCCAACATAGTAGTTGTGCCTGTATCGGCGTTCGAACGCCGGACAACTGCAGGATTTAGGTTATACAACGGACTTCAGAGGACCGGCCTCCGTCATCAACTGCACCATCAGTACGTCACAGACCAACCCCCGGTTACAATTACCGGCCAAGGCCTTTTCCGCATATTCAACGGCGTTCATCTTATCAGAAAGCCGGGACAAGTTCCAGCGTTCTCTTATCCGCCCGGCCTCTTTTATACCGGTTTCCGCACCATCCCCGGCGATTTCTTTCCCAAGCCCCAGAAGGAGCGCTTCTTTAAACAGGGTCTTCAAAAGCCCCAAAAGCAAGGCAAGCTCCTCTTTCAGAGCCGCCATGTCCGCAGCGAGAAAAAGAGCCTCTTCAACAGCAGCCGCTCCGCTTAGATGCGGATCAGCCAATGCGTCGGCAAGGCGTGCAAACAATGCAAGGGCCTCTCCCGCCTCTATAGCCAGGGCCCTGCCCGGAGAGCCCTCGGTTATGCGGGCCAGCTTCAAGGCCTGGTCGTGGTCAAGTTCGGAATTTTGTCGACGGATGACATCTGCGGCAAGGGTATAGGAAAGCGGCGCAAAGGAGATCACCTGACAGCGGGAAAGAATAGTCGGCAGGATAGGCTCGGCATCAGAGGCAACAAGTAAAAAAAGATTGTCCGGCGGCGGTTCCTCCAGCAGCTTCAACAGGCTATTACCGGCCTCCCTGCGCAGAGACTGCACCTCTTCCAGCACGATAATTCGCAGCCCTCCGCAAAAAGGGGAAAAGGCCAGTTGTCGTTTCAATGATCGGATACGATCAATTTTAATTGACGCCCCTTCAGGCGCAATATGCAGGAAATCGGGATGATTGCCGGAAGCGAACTGGAGACAGCCGGGACAATGCCCACAGGGAGAGATTTTTTTTTGATCCGTACAGAGCAGGCCCGCAGCCATGGCCCGGGCCACAGTCGCCTTGCCGATCCCATCCGGCCCTGAAAACAGATAGGCATGCCCCAGACGACCACTTTGGATAATTCGACTCAGAAACCGCAATGGGCGCTCATGGCCGGTAATGCCTGAAAACACTATATCAATCCGGTCTGAAGAAAATACATGCCTGCTCTATCCCCTGATTTTTCCGGGACCGGGCATGGCGGCAAACAGACTCTGCTGCCGACCTGTCGCTGGTCCACCCGCTTTTGCACGTGCCGACCGGCTCCGGGGGGCCGTCTCATTGGTGAGGGAATTCACAGCTGTCCTGTTCGGTTTATCCCCGTCAAGAGGTCGCAGATAGAGAAATCGCTCCAGGGGACGCTGAAAATCCGTCCATCCCGGTTCCTCCTGTTTTTCCTGCAGCCCTTCTATATAATTCATTTTCGCGTCCATATCATCCAAGTGATGCAGAATAATGGCCTCCGGCGTCATGGGAAGCACCGGCGCACCGAATTCATGTCGTCCATGATGACTGACCACGAGATGGGCCAGGGAGTCAATCCTCAAGCAGCTCAACTCCTCAATTCCACGGCCGGCCTCCCGCACCATTTCCACCCCGAGCACAAGATGCCCCAGCATCCGGCCGCTGTCGGTATAGGTAAATGGCAGAGAGCTGTAACTAAATTCCCGAATTTTGGCGACATCATGGACAAGCGCACCACAGACCAGCAGGTCCCGGTCAAGATCTGAATAATGGCTGGCTGTTTTCTCCGCCATACCGGCAACCGACAGGGTATGCTCAAGCAGACCGCCGATATAGGCATGATGCATCTTCTTGGCCGCCGGCGCCTGACAAAACTTGTCCAGCACCTCGCCCTGGAAAAGATTTTCGAGCAACCGATGCAATCCTTTATCGGATACTGAAGCGATCAGGGCGACCAGTTCCCGCCGCATTTCTTCGGGCGGGCGTTTACTTGCCGGCATGAAATCGGCAAGGGCGACCTGCTCTTTTTCCGCCCGTTGCAGACCGGAAACCGTCAGCTGCACCTGATTTTGATAAGACTTGACCATGGCCTGGACAACGACGACATCGCCAACCTCGGCAGCACGATCAAGGGCAAGGGCATTGTCCCAGACACGGGCCTCGATTTCACCGGTCTTATCCATAAGGGTCAGGGAGAGATAGGGCTTTCCCGCCTTGGTCTCGGCAAGATTTTTCCGGGCCAGCAGAAACATCTCCCGCACCCGGCTCCCTTCCTGCAATCCGCTGACAAACACCTTTTTCCCTGGCATCACCACTCCTTAGGACCTAGTATAATGAACAGGCCATCTACACATTGAACCGAAACAGTATACAATCACCGTCCTGGACAACGTACTCTTTGCCCTCCGAACGCATGAGCCCCTTATCACGGGCAGCAGCCTCTGAGCCGCAACTGATATAATCATCGTAGGTGATGACCTCGGCGCGGATAAAGCCACGTTCAAAATCGGAATGGATCTTTCCGGCGGCCCCCGGCGCGGTCGTGCCCCTGGTTATGGTCCAGGCCTTGGTTTCCTTTTCACCGACCGTGAAATAGGTAATCAACCCCAGCAGATCATAACCGGCATGAATCAGACGATTGAGGCCCGGTTCCTCCATGCCCATATCGGCCAGAAATTCCTTTTGTTCCTCCTGGTCGAGCAGACTCAACTCCTGCTCAATCCCACCGGCAATGGTCACCACCGAAGCCCCTTCATTTTCTGACTGGGCCCGCAACCGGTCGACAAACGGATTGCCGTCGGCAAGATCATCCTCACTGACATTGGCCACGTAGAGTACCGGTTTGGTCGTCAACAGACAAAGTTCGCGCAGAATTCTCTCCTGCGTCTCGTCTTCGGGGTTGACCATCCGCGCCGGTTGCCCTTCATCAAGGATGCGCTGGACTTCCACAAGAAATTCCGCTTCAGCCAAAAACTTCTTGTCCCCTGATTTTGACTGATTTTTCGCCTTGGTCAGCCGTTTTTCCACCGTATCCAGGTCAGCCATGACCAGTTCCATGGTAATGACTTCAAGATCACGCAGGGGATCAATGGAACCGTCCACGTGGACGATATTATCATCTTCAAAACAGCGTACCACATGCAGGATGGCATCCACCTGCCGGATATGACCGAGAAACTGGTTCCCCAACCCCTCGCCCCGGCTTGCCCCCTTGACCAGTCCGGCAATATCGACAAATTCCATCTGGGTGGCCACCTTGTTCCTGGTTTTCACCAGATCGGCCAGCCGATCAAGACGTTCATCGGGAACAGCCACCACACCGACATTAGGCTCAATGGTACAGAAGGGGTAATTTTCCGCATCAATAGCGGCAGCAGTCAAGGCATTAAATATGGTCGACTTACCGACATTGGGCAGACCGACAATTCCACAGCGAAATCCCATGGGTTATTTTTCTCCATTTTTTTCATACGAATCCAGGCTATTTGAGTATACTGAATTCTAGTTCATCTTTGTGTCTCATGTTGATAATCATACATCTTTTATTTTGCAAGCAGTTATGGAACCCGACATCCTCATTACCGATACCCTGCTCCTGCCCGACCCGGGCAACAATACCCTTATCCCCTCCGGATGTGTTGCCATCCACGGCGGAACCATTATCTACGCCGGATCCATGGAACAGTATGGCGGTCGGCGGGCCAAACGCATACTTGACGGCAGGGGAATGCTCACCATGCCGGGCCTGGTCAATCTGCACGGACATGCGCCCATGACCCTGTTTCGGGGGCTGGCCGATGATCTGGAGCTTACCGACTGGCTGGACAATCATATTTTCCCGGCAGAAGCCGACCACGTCAACCCGGAAATGGTCTATTGGTGCAGCACCCTCGCCGCAGCCGAAATGATCCTTTCCGGTACCACGACAACCGCCGACGGCTATTTCTTTGAAACCGAAGTAGCCCGGGCCTTTGCTGATGCGGGCCTGCGGGCGGTTGTCGCCCAGGGCATCATTGACTTTCCCGCGCCCGGCGTACCCGACCCGAAAAACAATATTGAAGCTGCGGCGTCTTTCATCAATGAATGGCAGGGAAAAAATCCATTGATCAAACCGGCGCTTTTTGCCCATTCCCCGTATACCTGCTCAAACACCACCTTGCAGAAAGCGAAACAACTTGCCCGCGAATATAACGTCCAGCTGTATATCCATGTGGCGGAAACAGAACACGAAATATCCATGATTCAGGAACCCCTTGGCCGCACCCCGATACAGCACCTGCATGCCCTGGGCATCCTTGATACACAAACCATCTGTGTCCATTGTGTCTGGGCCGACCATGACGATATGGATATCCTGGCCGGACAGGGAAGTCCGGTGGTTCTCTGTCCCCAGAGCAATCTGAAACTTGCCTCCGGCATGGCTGACCTGCCCGCCATGTTTGCACACGGGGTCAGGGCAGGATTGGGCACCGACGGCTGCGCCTCCAACAACAGTCTTGACATGTTCCGGGAAATGAATGTCTGCGCCAAGGTGCAGAAACTGCACAAGCTTGATCCGGTGGCCGTCCCGGCAAAAACAATTCTTGCCATGGCCACCACCGATGGCGCCTCCATCAGTGGATTTCCCGGTCATGCAGGAGTATTACTGCCCGGACAACCGGCGGATATCATCCTCATTGACCTGCAGCAGCCGCATCTTACCCCATTATACACGCCGGATCTCCTGGTCTATGCGGCAAGCGGAGCGGACGTGCGCACGGTAATCATCGATGGTCGGCTTGTGCTTGAACAGGGCAGGCTTCGTATCATTAACATCAACAAAACACTTGACCGGGTCAGAACCATGGCCCTTGCCGTCCAGTAAGAAAAACCTTTTTCCGCCGGTTTTCAAAAACAGGGCTATCTGATATAATTTCAGACAGAGAAAAAAATCGCCCACCAGCATACAAGAAAGGATACCCATGAGTAAGCATGCGAACCAACATGACAGTCAAACCGGCTGGAACAGGAGAACACTTTGTCTGTTCATCACATCGGCGATTATTACCCTTACGTTTTTATCCCCGACCGCCTGGGCCGACAAACCATCGGCACAAAGGACGGCCCCTCCTGTTATCAATGTCCAGGTTAGTCCGGACGCCCGGCTGACTATTTATAAATCAGTTATTCTGCTGCCGGCACTGACGGAAGGGGAAACCATCGACGAACCGCTGAGTAACGCGTTATCCAGGGCGCTCGGCAACCTGCATAAATATCATGTCCTGCGGCCGGAAAACGTAGAATCCTGGCTGAAAAAAAAGCTGAAATCCGATAAAAATCTTTCGATGGCGGAACTGGCCCATCAAGCAGGTATCGATCTGCGGGCAAGTGCGATAATCACTGCTGAGGCACACCCCCGGCAGAAAATCGGTGAACTTCTCGTTCGCCTTGACAGCACACCGGTCACGACCTGGGACATTGTCATGTGGGACACGCGTAACGGACAACCGGTCTGGAAACTTACCATTTCACACCAGGATGTTGTCCCGGCACAGGAAAAAACAAAAGAAACGACAACCATCCTTGCGCAGGCAATAGCCGCCCTGGAAAAAAAGATGGTCTCCAAGGGCGATATCTTCTCCACCCAGTTGCCACAACCGGAGGTCCTGTCCACCCAGGGCGATATTCGCTCTGTTCGAATCGTACTGCAACCAAATCCGCCCCATATTTTTTCCCGGTATCAACTCCTCCGGGCCGAAGACCCTAAAGCCGTCTTTCGACCTACCGGACCACCGGTGGCGAACAAGACACCGCTCATTCTGGTTGATCATGGATTACGGGATGCCACCAGTTACTATTATACCGTCATAGGGATCAACAATGCCGGTCTGGCTAACGTACCGGCTACACCCTTTGCCATAACCACCACCGGCGCGCCGAGTTCAGTGCACAACCTGCACGCGGCGGGCGGCAGCCTGCGCCATATCCAACTCTTCTGGGAGCCGTCACAGGATCCCACGGTCAAGGAGTATGTCATTTACCGCAGCGTCAATTCTGACGGTCCGTTTAAAAAAATCGCCATTGTCAGCGGCCGGGACCAGCAGACCTATATTGATAAAGGCCAGCCTTCGGGATACAGCCGTTACGGGGTACTGGCCGATAACAGTCGTTATTTTTATATCATTCGAACCCGTAATATCGTCGGCGTTACCAGTGAGGATTCGCAGATTGTGTCGGCGACAACCAAGGGAGTACCGCAACCGCCGACAAACCTGCAGGCCATTGACAGGCAGCCGAAAAAAATCCCGCTGGCATGGGCGGCCTCAAGTGATCCTGATGTTGTCGGCTATGCCATTTTCAGAGCGCAGGCACCCAAAGGGCCTTTTCAGCAAATCGAATATGTCAGTGGCCGGGAAAACCAGCAGTATGTGGATGACGGCAGCTGGGAGCATCCCCTGCAAAACGACACCACCTATTGGTACCGTCTGCGGGCCGTCAACGTGGTAGAGGCCCAGTCTCCCGATTCGGGGACCGTCTCCGCCATCACCAAAGCGGCGCCACAGGCGGTCATCGGCGTTAAGGCGGCAAACGGCCTTTTCCGGAAGATCAACCTGGGATGGCAGCCGAATCCCGAACCGGATATTGACCATTACGAAATCTATCGCGGAACAATTGCCGATAATATACGGACAAAAATCACAACCGTCGGGCCGAAGAAAACGACCTATACCGATATGGGTCTTGCGGACAGCCGAACATACTGGTACCGGATTCGCGCCGTTGATCAGGACGGCCTGACCGGTGCATGGTCAGCGGTTGTTCATGCAACGACCAAACATCCTCCCGTACAACCGAAAGGGCTCAAGGCAATTGTCGGCCCAAGCGGCATCCTTCTTTCATGGAAAAAAAATCCGGAGCCGGATATTGATCATTACGAAATCAGCAACGGCAGCTTCCTCTCCGGACAACTGGGTGATTCTAAAAAACCACAATTTTTCTATCCCCATCCGGTGAAACCGGGCTCGGAATTCAAATTTCTGGTCCGGGCCGTGGACCAGGACGGTCTGGAAAGCGCCTACTCCGAACCGTTGGTCATCATGCGGCCCGAATAGGATTTTATCCGCCGGACTCCGCGGCCGACAGGCTGCGGAGAACGGCAAGATTCTCCCGGTCTTCGGCCAGGTCTTTGCTCTTGGGGGTTTCCAGGGTCATGGCATGGCCGCTGAAACGTGGATCATTGACCAGAGAGCGAAATCCCTCCAGGCCGATACATCCCTTGCCGATATGTTCATGCCTGTCCACCCGCGAGCCGAGTTCCTTTTTTGAATCGTTGAGGTGAAAAAACCGGATGCGATCAACGCCGATGATCCGGTCGAATTCGGCAAAGGTGGCCGCATAGGTTGCGGGCGTGCGGATGTCATACCCGGCGGCAAAGATATGGCAGGTATCGACACAGACGCCTAACCGGTCGGGATATCTTGTATTTTCCAGAATATAGGCCAATTCCTCGAACCTGTAACCAAGGCCGGTCCCCTGGCCTGCTGTTGTTTCCAGAAGAACGGTTACCGCCGCACATCCATCCCCTGCCCGCTCAAGCACCTGGTCAAGATGAGTGGTTACATTGGCAAGCCCTGTTTCCACCCCCGCCCCGCCGTGACTGCCCGGATGGAAAACCGCAAAGGAAATACCAAGCAGGGCGCAGCGCTGTAACTCGTCAGCAAAGGCGGCAACCGACTTTTCCGCCTGTTCAGGCTTGCTGCTGCCGAGATTGATCAGATAGGAGGCATGGGAGGCGACCGGCATATTCCCCGCCTCTTTCCAGGCATTGGTAAACGCCGCAATTTCCGTCTCCGACAGCGGCGGCGCCTTCCACTGGCGCTGATTACGGGTGAAAATCTGCAGAGATTCACCGCCGACCTGCAGGATGCGCTCAAAGGCAAGATGCAGACCACCGCTTACCGATTCATGGGCTCCAAGATAGGGCATGTTGTTATTCCAGATTCAAGGTTTTTCTATTAAGGGTTGACAGGCAAGTAGCAAACAATAACGGCCAGAGACAAAGATGGACGATATTTTTTACATCTGATGAACTCGTAAAAAGTCCAGACAATGCTTGAAGATGGCTAAGTAAAAACACAGATATACAGGTAAGCGGAGCGAAGCGTAGACTCCGAGGAGCAGTGTTCTGTGGCGGGTCTTGACTATACATGTAGTACGTCGAGAATCGCCACAGGACACACGACGCAGTAGATCGAAGTTTTATTGAGCCATCAATTATACCAAGTTGTTATGGCTTACCAAAAGGGGTCTTCCAAGGATACGCAACCGGTATGAAGAAAATATTTCTTGATGAAGAAACCCTGATCCT
>DRLX01000402.1 GCA_011322715.1 Desulfobulbaceae bacterium | reverse complement strand
TCTTGAAAAAATTAATTGACCTAAAATCAATCATAAGCGCTGATAAATGCGATTTAAGATTATAGCTGTAGCGATGTTATCCCTCGTTGCTGAGGAATGGTGGTAATCAAATAAATAAATGGTGTATAAAATTTTTGAATAAGGCTTTCGACATAAATTTACTCATAGAAGATACAAGGAGAACATGATGGATATTAAAGTATGTGGTCCCGGATGCGCGTCCTGCAAACAGGCGGAAAAGGTTGTTGAGGATGCTGTTGCGGCAAAGGGAGTTGAGGCATCGATAAGCAAGGTGACGGATTTTGCGGAAATGGCCAAACTGGGCATTTTTTCCACCCCGGCGGTAGTCATTGACGGCGAGGTGAAATGCGTCGGCCGGATACCCAAGCAGGCCGAGGTGGAAGAGTGGCTCGGGTAAATCATGACAATTGTCGCATGGCCGTGGAGAAAATCGTTAAATTTTTACCATCCCGGAGCGTGACGGCAGTACCTGGAACAGCGTTGCTTTTTTGTCTGCTGTTACTGGGTTTTTCTGTGCCGCTTCAAGCAAGAGAGCTGAGTGAGATATTACAGCAGGTGGAAAAGAATACTCCGGCCCTGCAGGCGGCCCATGCACGGACCAGGGCGCAGCAGTCAGCTCTTAAAAGAGAAAAAAGCAGCTATTTCGGTGAGATTGACGCCCTGGCAAAGAGCAGTAACTATGACGATGCTCGTCTGATCAACCCGACAACTTTTCCGGTTAATATGACCGCTGATGTTTTTGACGATAATCAAATCGGCTACGGGATCACCGGTCGCCTGCCGCTGGATATCAATGGACGTATTACGGCCAGAGTCAAAGCGGCGGATAAAGAGCTTGCCGCCGCCCTGGCCGGAGAAGGAAATGTCCGTCTTCAGGTCCTGCACTCGGCAGCCGATTTGTATCATTCCCTGGAAGGTATCAAGGGCCTTGAACAGGCACTGCGCAAACAGATTGAGGCGTTGACCGCCCATATCAGGGTCGTCACCGTGGCCATCAGCGCCGGCCGGGTGGCGCCGGTAGAGAAATTGCGCCTGGTTGCCGATCAGGAGGCCGTGAAAGGGAAACTGGCTGCCATCAAGGGCAATGAACAGGGTATCAGGGCAAGGCTGGCAGCGCTTATGGGCGTATCCTCTTTTGCCGATCCGGTTGCCCTTGCCGGCAATAAACCTACCATCTTCAGCAGCCCGGTCGGAGAAATTGATAATCGACCGGATATCCAGGTCATCGAGTCAAAGGGTGAGGCAGCCGATGCCAGAGTCAGGGCCGCCTTTGCCTCCCGTTTACCTTCATTAAATCTGGATGGTTCCTGGTTGCAGAACCAGGGCTTGAATGGAGAAGGTGATGATACCTGGGCCCTGTTTGCCACCCTCCAGCTGCCCCTCTGGGATGGAGGCGGCCGCCGGGCCGCAGTGGAAGAGGCCAGATCCAGCCGTCTGGCCATCAGGCATGATCTGGCCGCGCTTCGCAATACGGCCAGGGCGGAAGTCGTCGCAGCTCAAGCGGACTGGCAGGCGGCCCGGGCCGGCTATCAGGCGGCAACCGCATCCGTCAAGGCTGCTAAAGAAACAGAGCGGATTCAGTCCGACCGTTTTTCGGAAGGTCGGCTGTCGGCGGCGGACCTGGTGGATGCCGAAGCTGCGCTGGCCTCGGCCAGATCAAATAAGGCCCTTGCCCTGACCGCCTGGTGGCAGGCAGGTGATCATCTGCGGCGTGCCCTGGGCCGGGAACCATCGGCATATCATCAAACAGCAAACCTGAGCAAGGGTTCTACCAACTGACCGAGGCCTGGTCTATGCTATACAGCAGCATGGCCGGACCGGATTCTACCGTCTCCGTCACAACGGATGATGAAAAAACTGTCCATTCCTGAGCGATACACCAATATATACGAGACCCTATCTTCCGGTTTCAAAAAATAATACAAGGAAAATTCATGGCGCACTTATCAAAAAAAATAACGTATCCGGTTGCGGTGATCATTCTGATCCTGTTGATAGCCGGTGGCATTATTGTTCATAAAAAAAGGGCCGCCAAGGTGGCCCATACCCCAACCGAGACTGTTGCGCCCTGGGCCCTGCATGTAGCGACTGTGAGCAAAGATCCCGTGGATATAGGTTTTCCCGCTCTGGCAAGGATTACTACCCGTCAACCCGTGACCATCATGGCCAGGATCACCGGTCGCATCCTTGAAATGGGACC
The DNA here is from genome assembly GCA_011322715.1 of Desulfobulbaceae bacterium. GTDB lineage: Bacteria > Desulfobacterota > Desulfobulbia > Desulfobulbales > Desulfobulbaceae > DRLX01. The sequence goes on along the minus strand of DRLX01000402.1, from coordinate 8,905 downwards.
GCGTGAAGGAGTGGCTGTTAAAAAAGGCGATCTGCTGGTTCGCATTGATACCAGTGCCATTGAAAAAAAGATCCATTCTCTTCAGGCCCAGCTTATCGCTGCCCGCGCCGAGGCAACCCGCACCGGCCATGAACTGGTGCGGGAGGAAAAACTGTTCAAGGACGGCGGCAGCAGCGCGACAGCTGTTGATTCCAGGCGGACCGCTGCCGTGACTGCCAAACAGAAGGTTGCCTCACTTGAGCATCAGGTAGCTTCCCTGGAAGTAGAGAAGGGCTACGGTGTTATTAAAAGTCCGGTCAACGGCATCATTGCCGCCCGTCTTGCCGAGCCGGGTGACATGTGTGTCCCCGGCCATCCCTTAAATGAAATTACCGCTGCCGGCGGTGCCCTGGTCCGGGTTGAACTGCCCCAGTCCATTCTTCATAAGGTCCGTCCAGACGCCCCCATTGTACTTTCATATAATAATCAACAGATGACCGTGCCGGTCAGCCGTATTTTTCCCTCGGTTGACGCACAGGCGCTGGGCTATGTGGAGGCGGATGTTAATGCTATTCCCTTTGACCTGCCAAGCGGTTCCCGAATTGATGCGCGACTCATTCTGCGTCAGGTCACGGACGGGTTCCGGGTGCCCTACGGTAGCCTGCTTTGTGGCGAAGACGGTGGCCGGTGCAATGTTTTTACAATTGTTCAGAAGGATAAGGAAAAGGGAAAAAATATTTTGAAAATGGTACCGGTAAAAGTGCAGTTGCGTGGTCATGACGCCATTGGTGTAACCGGTGCGCTCAAGGACGGTGACCAGGTGGTCGTTGCCCATGAAAGCGTTCTCTTGCAGCTGCATGACGGTGATCCCGTTACCGTTGTCCCCGGAGAGTTGCCATGAGTGCTATGGAGCGGTTCCTCCGCTATCCCCATGCCATTATCGCCGTTGCCTTGGTAGGGGTGGTGGCCGGAGTGCTGGCCTATGTGACTCTGCCCATGAACCTTTTTCCCGATAGCAACAGGCCTGTGGTTTCGGTGGTGACCCAGTGGCCCGGGGCGGCAGCTAATGACGTGGCCACAGAGGTGACACATCCCATTGAGGTACGCCTTACCGCAATCGACGGTGTTCGCCGGGTGACCTCCACATCCAAGGATGAGGTTTCCGCCGTCCAGGTGGAGTTTGAATACGGCAATGATATTGATACGGCAGCCACCAAGGTGATCACCGAACTGCGCCGTGTGCAGAATTTGTTGCCGGCCGGGGTCAAGGAATCACTTATTTTTAAGATTACCGATGCCGCCAAACCTTTGATGGTTCTCGGGCTGACTTCGGCGCCCGGCGTCCAGCTTGATTTCGCCCGTATTCGTCGATTGGCCGAAAACCAGCTGCGCGACCGGCTGCTTGGCATTCCCGGTGTGGCCGAGGCAGAGGTGTTCGGCGGCGATCGTATTGAAGTGGCCGTTGATCTTGATCGCAACAAACTTGAGGCCCATGGCCTGACACCGGCCGAAGTGGCAGGCGCACTTACCGGTTCCAATGTGTCCATCCCCACCGGCCTGGTCCATCGGCATGGAAATCGCTACCTGCTGACGGCGGAGGCACTGGCCATGGGACCTGCCGATATTGGCGCTATCATGGTGCCGGTTGCCCATGGCGCCTACGTCCGCGTGGCGGACCTCGGTACGGTCGGCTGGGGCAGGGCGGATGCGACCTCTATTTATCGCGGCAACGGCAAACCCGCTGTGGCGATCTCCCTGCTCCGCAGCGAGAAAGGGCATGCCCGTGAGGTCATTGCCGAGATACAGAAATACCTGCCGAAAATAAAAAAGAAATTTCCCATGCTCCACATGGAGCTGACCGACACCCAGGGCAGGCTTATTGACCTGACTGTAGACAATATGCTCAGTTCGCTCAGGGATGCGGTCATCATGACCCTTTGCGTCATCCTGCTTTTTCTCGGCAACACCCGGGCCTCCTTTATCACGGCCCTGTCTTTGCCCTTTACCTATGTACTCACCTTTGCCTTTATGAAACTGCTGGGTTTTGAGTTCAACATGGTGACCCTGACCGCCATTATCATTGCCGTCGGCCTGTTGACCGATGACGCTATTGTGGTGATTGAAAATATTGAACGTCATATCAGGGCCACCGGTAAGGGTGGCCTCAAGGCGGCGGCCCAGGGGACTTCGGAAATCCTCCTTGCCGATACCGCCGGTACGGTCAGTACTATTATTGTTCTGGTTCCCATTATGTTCATCGGCGGTTATGTCCAGAACACATTGCGGCCCTTGACCGTTGTCTTGTCCGTGTCCCTTGCCTCATCCCTTATCGTCTCGGTGACCATTATCCCTCTGCTGGTCCCCTGGCTCCTCAAGCCAGGCGCTCCGGACCCTATTGCCCGGCTGCTCAGCCCTTTTGAGCGTTTTGTTCTTGATCCGCTGCGGCATGGATATATTGCTCTGGTTGACTGGGGATTGACCCACCGGCTGCTCGTTCTACTGGTTATGGCGGGCCTGTTTGTCTTTTCCGCCCGACAGATGCCCATGCTCGGCAAGGAATTGATGCCGCTGATGGACACAGGTGTTATTTCAGTCGATTTTGAGGCTCAGCCCAATGTTGATGATGCCGGCATGAAAAAGATCGCCGCCAAAGTGGAGCAGGAGATAAATGCGGAAGTCCCCAAAAAATGGATGCTCTACATGTCGACCGTGATCGGATCGGAGCCGGGGGTAAAATCATTCGGTGCTTCCCGGCTGCTGCAGCAGGGAACGGTTACCGTCAATATGGTGGACAGGTTTCATCGTGACCGGACGATTTATGACATTAACCGCGGCATTCGTACCCGCCTGAAAAAGATTCCCGGACTCATTGCCTCCAATGTGACGGTATTCGGTTCAACACCGCTTTCATCAATCCGGTCAACCGTGGATGTGATGATCACCGGTCCGGACACCTCGGTGCTGAACAGTCTCGCTGATAAGGTGATGGCCCGTCTGCAAAAGGTGCGGGGCCTGACCGGCACGGAACGGAGCTGGCAGGGGATGTCGGCCCGGATTAATCTGGATGTCGACCCGGCCAAGGCCAGGTTGTATGGCCTGAGCGCTGCTGATGTCGCCCATCAGGTGGCCGCTGCCGTGGGAGGCATACCCGGCGGTATGCTGCGGATTACCGGTGAAAATCCCATTCCGGTGCGGGTGCGCTTTCAGCTGAAACAACGGGCGGACACCGAGGAGTTGCGGGCCATCCCCATTCGGACAAAAAACGGGAAAACCATACCCCTGGCTTCGGTGGCGACTCTAAAAACCGTCTATGTGCCCACGGCCGAGACCCACCAGCGGCTGCTGCCCACCATCGATGTGCTTGGCTATAGGGGCGATATTGCCGTCACTCACCTCCATGAAAACGTCAAAAAGGCCCTGGTCGGCCTCGAACTCCCTCGTGGGTATCATTTAAGTTACGAAGGTGAGATTAAGCAGATGGGTGAATCCTTCAAACGGCTGGGTAAATCCCTGGCCCTGGGGCTTGCCTTTCTTTTTCTGATGCTGGCCATCACCTTTAAATCGTTTCTTGATCCCCTGGCCATCATGATTTCCCTGCCTCTTGCTCTTATAGGTGCGGCCTGGGCCATGATGCTGGCAGGTAAGCACGGTTGCATGCCCTCGTTTATGGGCTTTATTCTTCTGATGGGAATCATCGTCAACAACGGTATTCTGCTGGTCGATTTTGCCAAGGTGGGCATGAAAAAGGGACTTGATCTGCGGGAGGCAATACTTGATGCAGTTCGTCACAGGACCCGTCCGATTTTGATGACAGCGGGCGCCTCAGCCGTGGGTATGATCCCCATTGCCCTTGAATGGGCAGTGGGCATTGAGCGGCTCTCTCCCATGGCCGTGGTCGCCATCGGCGGTCTGGTGGTGGGCACCTTTCTGACGCTTCTGGTGGTGCCTGTGCTCTTTCATGTTCTGGAAAGCGGCCGCATGCGGCTCAATGGCCGGCTGCACGGGAAATCTGCATAGAGGGAGGACGATTGATATGTAATCTGATTAAAAAATGAAATAGCTCCAAAGTGTCGGGGGGGGGAAATCACCGGAGCCGGATCAGTTTAGTCGGTCACCACAACCCATGAACATCGCTCACTTCAGTAAGGGGCTGTAAGGAAATAAGTGTAACAATTTTGCGCTGAAATTTTGTTCATTTTCAAGGCGCGTAATGAGTTGCATAGTCTCTTCTATTCAGCTCTTTACGCAACGTAGAAAATGGGCAAAAGGGCAAGCAGGATGTTACAGTTATTTTTGCACAGTCCCTAAGTGCTATCCTGTGCAGAGAGCGGTTGTTGTATGATAAATTAATTTGACGGAGGAAAAGACATGAAATTGTTTGCTTGGCAAAAGAGGTTGAGGCTGTCGCATATCCGTCGCTCGATATTGGTTGTATTGGTGGTGTCGGCGGCGGTGTGGATTCTTCCCGGCAGGGCCCGGGCAACAGCGCCTGTACAAAAGTTCCATGCCCGGGTTGAACAACGGACTGCCGAGGAGCTTGCCCGGCGGGATTTTATGTCGGTCTGCCCACCCTTTTTCCTGCGCGACGAACAGGGCCGGATCATTGATCCTCAGCATGGAGTCAACGTACAACAACCCTACAGCCCGGAGAAAACCTGTGGCCGGTGTCATGATTACAAGCGGATCACCAGCGGCTATCATTTTCAGCAGGGAAAGGATGAGAAACTCTCACCCAAACTCGCCGCTTTGTACCCGTGGATGCGGACACCGGGCCAGTATGGGGGACGGTACTGAAGCGCTGCCCCTAACTATCGCCAGTTGGCGAAAAAGTCAAACAGCAATGCCCGGGCCATCGACCTTACCTCCTATACCTTTGTCCAGACCTGCGGCGGCTGTCATCCCGGCGGCGGCCCGGCCGAATATGACCGCAACGGCAAACGCTATGACCTCTTTGCCGCCGACCCGAAAAATAACATAATCTCCGGTGGTAACAACAACTTTGACGGCGATTATTACAAGGCCGGTTGGGTAGAGAGCGGTGTGCTTGAGGCGGACTGTCTCATGTGTCACATGCCGGAATATGGATATGGTCTCCGCAAAAAACAGGTAAAGGCCCTGAACTTCAGATGGGCGGCCACCGCCGGGGCGGGCTTTGCCACGGTGACGGGCAGTGTGGCCCGCCATGAAAAGCCACAACTCAAATATAATCTCTCCTCGTTTCGGTCCGACGGTAAGGTCGTCCTGCCCATGGTCCGGGAAATTCCAACCGAAAATTGCCTCCACTGTCATCGGGAACCGGACTGGAAGAAAAAAGGCGCTTCCTACAATGTTCGTACCGACGTCCATATTCGGGCAGGACTCAAGTGTGTTGATTGCCATGTGACAGGTCGGAAGGCTTCGGACGGACGTATTGCCGGTAGAGAAATGCATCAGATCGGCAAGGGAGACGACCCCACCGGCCTGGTGCGCAATGATCTTGATAACACCATGCGTTCCTGCGAGGATTGCCACTTCCGGGGCGAACTGCGCACCAAGATTGCCGCCCATAAAGGATTGCCGCCGATCCACTTGCAAAAAATCGCCTGTCTTACCTGCCACGTGCCGCAGCGGCAGGTGAAAGCGGCGTTGATGCAGGACAGTACCGTGTTTAATGATGTTCCCAGGATTTCGGTGCCGGGAAAACGCATCTGGACCTTTTATGGCCCGGAAATGAAACCATGGAACCTGTATGGTGAGGCAAGTACCTTTACTGTTGAACGACAGCCGCTTCATCTTTTCAGTCCTGTCAGGGCCTGGTACAAGGGAAAAATATATCCGATGAACCGAATCGACAGTATCTGGATCGCCATCATGGATGATACCGGTACCATTACCGGACAGCCCTACATGAAAGATTTGTACAAAATGTGGGCCGGCCATCGGAAGAATCCCGACAAGGTCTGGCCAGACTTGAATATCATCAAGGATGATAACAGGGACGGCGCTCCCGAGGCTAACCGGCCGGAGGAAATACAGGCTCTCCTGCAGACGGTGACGGCGTATCTGATACAACAGAATGAGCCTCTGGATGGAAAAAATATTGCCCTGATATCAGGCGATACCTACACCCTTGACGGCACACATTGGCAACCTCTGAAGTTCCGACCCCAATCGTGGCAGTATACCCCGTATTCCTCGGTGTTTAAACTAAGCCACGATATTGCTCCCGCCGACAGCGCCCTTGGCGCCGGAGGCTGCACCGACTGCCACAGTAACAGCTCGCCATTCTGGCAGCGTCCGGTTATGGCCAGGCCCTTTGTCGGTGATGATGCCCACAGTTCTTGGATAAGCAATGCCCACCTCCTCGGGTTGTCGAAGCTTGGTGTCACCATGGGCGCCCTGCGTCACCAGGTTCTGGAGCCTGTTCTCTTCTATGGCCTTCTTGCCGCCGGTGGTCTGTTGGTCGTCATTCTGCTTGTACCCGGTATTTCCATTGTCCCGGGGGCCTGCTCTACCTTGACGACTGATCCAGCCATGCGCCATCTGTTGGCGATTCTTGGTGTTGCCATTCTTGGTCCGGCAATCATTCTGCTCGGTGGTGATCTTCTTTCTTCAGAGGTGATCGGTGTATTGGGAAATATCCATAAGGCCGTGGCCATTCTCATGGTATTGGCAGTGGTTTTGATGATTATCAGGGGGCAGAGGAGTAGATCTCTGCTTTTTGTGCTCGGCGTTGTCGGCATTGTCTTTATGGCAACAACAGGGATAATTCTGCTTTTTGCCGAGTCCATGGATCTGCGACAGATTGTTTTCACCCTGCATGACATCGGCGCTGTTGCGCTGGTCGCCCTGGCTGTATTCGGTCTGCTTACCCGGTTACTGTGCTCCAGAGACAAATAGGGAGTACAGGCGTCCTGAAGAATAATGATGGTCGTGTTCAATGACCGGCGTGGGATGAGCCTACTGTCGGTCATTGCTTATCATCCCGCTCCGGCGGGAAAGGAGGAAGCATGCAGGTAGGATTTTGGAAATTATTCTGTATCCTGGCGGTCTGTATCCTCGGTCTGTCCGGTAGTCCGGCACAGGCAGGATCGCTGCAGAACCTGGGCAACGGCATTTGTCTGGACAAAACAACAGGCCTGATGTGGCAGATCGACAAGGGCAAGCGTTTTTCTGATTTATCCGTAGTGAACAGGTATGTGGCCGACGTGAAACTCGGCGGCTATGATGACTGGCGTCTGCCTACCACCAGAGAGAGCAGCGAGTTGCGCGGTCTGATTGCCATCCAGGGGAATGAGGATTGCCATTTTCCCAAACTGAAGAGCAAGTACTGGCTGCAGGACGAGAAAAAAGGTGTGGTGCCGGCCCGGCTTGAGCTGGAATGTTTTTGCCGGGGCGACTTCGACCTGGTGGTCAAGGACAAGGGCTATGTCCGACTGGTGCGCAGTACAAAGGAGAACAAATAGATTTTTATCCGAAAACAGTCCGCGTAGTTGTGTCCTTTCGGACTATTTTCATCATTCGAAGTCTACGCTTATCTGTTGTGGTTGGGACGGTAAATTATGGTCCAGCCATGCTGGTTTATCCGAAAATAGCCCGCGTAGTTGTGTCCTTTCGGACTATTTTTATCATTCGTTGTGGCTGGGACGGTAAATTATGGTCCAGCCATGCTGGTTTGTTGAAAAATAAAGTGTTGAAACCATCCTATGACATCACATAAGCGATGTGTAATCTATCCTGTCAGGAGTATTGTATGAAGATGAATGCATTTAAAATCCTTATCCCTGCAATTTTTTTGCTTTCCTTCTGTTGTTTGCAGACGGCTTGGGGCGCGCCGGAGATACCGGTCAAGAACATGGTAACCATGGTGGATATCGGCTCCACATCCTGTATCCCCTGCAAGATGATGGAACCGGTGCTGGAAAACCTGACCAAAGAATACCAGGGCAGGGCTGCCATCCTGTTCGTGGATGTGAAAAAGGACATGGCCACGGCCAGGAAATATGACATCCGGGCCATTCCGACCCAGGTATTTTTTGATAAATCAGGTAAAGAGGTCTGGCGTCATGCCGGTTTTCTGGACCAGAAAACCATTGAAGGAAAGTTAAACGCCCTGGTCGGGAAGTAGAGGAGGCCATGCTTGATCATATCTTTTTTACCGTCAACAACTGGATGAACGGTGGCCTGGCCGTGGCCGCATTCGGTTGTTTTGCCTGGGGGGTGGTCAGTGTGCTTTTTTCTCCCTGCCACATGGCCTCCATACCGCTGATCATCGGCTACGTCGGTGGTCAGGATTCAATCCTGGAAGGGAAAAAGGCGGTGCCCTATGCCCTGCTTTTTACCCTGGGGTTGTTCATCACCATTGGTGTGGTCGGGGTGATCTGTATGCTTCTGGGCCGGATGCTCGGTGATGTGGGCCCCTACTGGACCCTGCTTCTTGGCGGTATCCTGATATGGGTGGCCGTTGACATGCTGGGCATTGCCAAGTGCAGAATGCCAAACTCCCTTGGCCGCTTACACCTGCAGGGCCTTGGCGGTGCCTTTGTCCTTGGTCTGGCCTACGGTATCCTCTCCGGTTCCTGCACCTTTGGCTTTATCGCCCCGATCCTGGCCATTATTACCGTCCAGGAAAAGATTGCCACCGGCCTGTTGCTTTTAACATTATTTGCCCTTGGCCACTGCACGCCCATTGTCATTGCCGGCAGTTCCGCTGCCACCGTTAAACGGATGCTGGCCAATTCTTCTTTTCAACACGGTGGGGCCATTTTTCGTAAGGGCGCAGGTGTGGTGATAGGGTTATTGGGGATATATTTTGTTGCCCGGCCCTGGTTATTTGCCTAAGCTGTTTTCAGACCATTTTGTCCCTGAATATGGGCGGGAAGAATGGGTAATATTCTGAACCGGAATCTATCTGGTGCCTGTCCATAAATGGTATTTTCGCCCAATC
>DRLX01000401.1 GCA_011322715.1 Desulfobulbaceae bacterium | reverse complement strand
TGAAATGACGGGAAATTACGTCATCATTATTCCGGTCATGTTGGTGTCGATTCTCAGTACGATTACCGCCAGTCGATTCTATCACGACTCGATTGATACCGTGGATTTTTCCCGTGAGGGCATCGACATCCATGAAGGGCGGGAAGTGGCCATCATGAAGTCCATCAAGGTGGGGAAGGCGATTACGGAGGATGTGGATTTTATAAGCGAAAATGCCAACATAAATCAGCTTCTTGAGCTGTTTCGTTATGCCAAAGACAGTTTTTACTTTCCGGTGATAAATTATAAGGGGCTGATGGTCGGGGTGGTTTCCATGCAGGATGTGAAGAATATTCTCCATGATGAGGAGCAGCGTGTCTGCTATATGGTGGGTGCGATCTGCACCCGTGATGTGATCATGCTCACACCGGAAGAGAATCTTTACGATGCCATGCAGCTTTTTGATATAAAAGGTATTGATGAAATTCCCGTGGTGGAAAGCCTGGAAGAGCCTTGGGTGCTGGGTATGCTGAAACGACCGGATGTGATAGCTGCTTACAACCATGAGATTTTAAAACGCGGTATCAGTGAAAAGGCGGAATCTATCCGTATGCTCTGTTCGGCCTCCTGATCCATATCATGTATATCGAATAATGACCGAGCAACAGACGATCGACGGCCGGGACTTTACGGTTTCACTTTTTTCTTTCGGCTACAAACATGGCATCCCGGAGGCCGATCTGGTCTGGGACGTCCGTTTCCTTCCCAATCCCTACTGGGTCACCGGGCTGAAAGACCGCAGCGGCCTGGAAGATGATGTTGCGGCTTATGCCCTTGATAATGAGACCGGTCGTGAATTTTTTGTCCTTCTCGAACCGTTACTGCTCTTCCTTGTTCGCCGGCATGCAGGTGGCAAACGGCCCCAACTTCGAATCGGTATCGGATGTACCGGCGGGCGGCATCGTTCCGTTGCCGTGGTTGAATATTTGAAAAAGTTCCTTGACGGATCCGGCTGCAATCTTAATGTTTTCCACCGAGATATAGAAAAACAATAATTTTTCTGCATGCCTGCATGCTGATCGGTAATGTTGCCATTATGAGGAGGAGACCATGAAGGATTTATTCAAAAATGTTGTCTATGCAAGTATCGGTGCCGCATTTTTAACCAAGGATAAAATTGAGGAGCTGAAAGGTGACTTGGTCGACAAGGGTAAGCTGACCCGTGAAGAGGGGAAACAATTTGTCGATGATCTGATCAAAAAATCGGAAAAGGCCAAAGATGAGCTCGAACTCTGGATCAATAAACGGGTTGAGGAACGAATCAAACAGCTAGACCTTGCCACCAAGGATGACGTTGCTGAGTTACAACGTAAAATTGAAGAACTGCAGGTCGCCATCAATAAATAACACCACAGATTGACCGGGGGCGGTTTGCGCTGCCGGTCATAAATTTCAAGGTTTGGGAGCAAACCACTATTGTTTAGCATTCGCAAACTTGGCGTCATCGGCCGTACCTACCGGCACCTGAACCGATACCATCGTATTCTGCAAGTCCTGTTTAAATATGGGTTTGAAGACCTGATCGATCGTCTGCATATCGATCAATATCTGGAGTCCGGCCTGCAGATGATTAATCGTAAGCCCAGACCCCAAGTCCAGCGATTTTCCCGTCAGGAACGGTTGCGGCTGGCCATGGAAGAACTTGGGCCGACCTTTGTCAAACTCGGCCAGTTGCTGTCCACCCGGCCTGATTTTATTCCTCCTGAATATCTTTCCGAACTTGCCAAGCTCCAGGACAAGGTGCCGCCTTTTCCCTATGAAGAGGTCGTTGCGATCTTCAAGGAGGAATTGGGGAGCGATCCGGAAGAACTCTTTTCATTTTTTGACCCGACACCCCTTGCCGCCGCATCCATCGGACAGGTCCACCGGGCGACTATGAAAGACGGTGCCGAGGTCGTGGTCAAGGTACAGCGGCCCAAAATTGAAAATACCATAGCGGTTGATCTGGAAATCCTGGCCCATATTGCAAGCCTCATGGAAGAACACCTCGAGGAAGTGCAGGGGCACCGACCCACCGCCGTTGTCCACGAATTTGCCCGCAGCCTTTCGCGTGAGATTGATTTTTCCATTGAACTGACCAATATTCAGCGTTTCGGCCGTCAGTTTGAGGGCAAGGAAACCATTCATGTTCCTCGGGTTTATCCGGAATTCAGTTGTGAGCGCATTTTAATTCTTGAATACATAGACGGCATCAAAGCCAATGATTTCAAGGGGCTGGAAGCGGCTGGCTGTGATGCCAAGGTAGTGGCACGTCGGGGCGCCAACCTGGTGATGGAGCAGATTTTCATCCATGGTTTTTTTCATGCCGATCCCCATCCCGGCAATATCCTTGTCATGGAAGAGTGTGTGATCTGCTTTATTGATTTCGGGCAGATGGGTCGGCTCAGTCTGAAGGATCGGGAAGAATTCACTGATCTTGTGTTGAATCTTGTGGCGGGCAGGGAACTCAAGGTCACCACCGGTGTCTTGAAGTTGACGATCCATCACGGAGAGGTGAATCGTGATGATCTGGCGCGTGACCTCGGGGACATGATGGACCAGTATCTCTACCGGCCTCTGGGAGAACTTGCCGCCGGAAAAATCCTTCAGGACCTGCTTGATCTCGTCACCCGTCACAAACTGTCGCTGCGCCCTAATCTTTATTTGATGTTAAAGGCGCTCAGTACGGTTGAAGGGGTCGGCCTCCAGCTCGATCCGGACCTGGAGCTGATTACGCTTGCCCGGCCGTTTATGCGCAAAATCAAGTTCGGCCGTCTGCATCCCCGCCGACTGGCTGAGGAGGCGGAGGATACGGGTTCCGAATACCTGTCCCTGTTTCGTGAGCTTCCCGAAGAACTCCGCACCATTCTCAGGCAACTGCGGGAAGGTCGGATGAGGCTTGAGTTTGAACATCGCGGTCTGCAAACCCTGGGCAATTGCCTGGACCGCGTTTCCAACCGCATTTCCTTTGCCATTGTTCTTGCCGCCCAGATTATCGGTTCTTCCCTGATTATCCTCTCCGATATTCCTCCCCGATGGAACGGGATCCCTCTGATCGGCCTGGCCGGCTTTCTCGTGGCCGGAATAATGGGTTTCTGGCTGCTCGTTTCCATTATCCGGCATGGACGCATGTGAATCCCGTTTCTTAAATTTGTCTACTGAACAGTCCCTCATTTTCTCAGTGCTGTTTCTTGAAATTCCGTAAGATTCCTGCTATTGTCGCCCTGTTTGTCGATTGTTGACGGTCACGGAACAAAATAATTATTCTCTACAAAAGGAGGAAGAGGAATGCGGTCATTTGTTTGTTCATGCCTTGCCGTTGTGCTGGTTATCGGATGCGGCCAGGCCTTTGCCGGAGGTGGTGGCAGTTATCCCAATGGCGCTGAGGCGTTTATGAGTGGGGCCATCCCACCCCCGGGTTTTTATTTTGTCGATTATCTGTATTATTACAGCGCTGATTCATTAAAAGACGATAATGGTGATGATATCGCAGCCTTTGATGATATTTCGGTGGTAGCCAATGTCTTTCGCGGAATTTGGATCAGTGACAAGACCATCTTCGGGGCGAATTACGGTCAGCATGTCTTTGTGCCGGTACTTGGCGTTGATTTGAATTTTCATACACCGGTCGGGCCGCAGCAAAGTGATTCCTACGATGATACCGATGTTCCCTATGTAATTTACAGTCCATTCGTCCTTGCCTGGCATCTGCAGCAGGGCAAACTGCATATTGCCGCCTCATTTGCCGATGTGTATATCCCCACCGGCGAAAATGTCGGCAACATGGCCACGGTTGGTCATAACTTCTGGACCATTGAGCCTGTGGTTGCCGTCACCTACATGATGGACAGTTGGGAGTTTTCCGCAAAATTCATGTACGACTTCAATACCAGTCAGGATGATTATGCCACGGTCTATGGCTTTGACGTTGATCGTGATCCCGGCCAGGAATTTCATTTTGATTATTCCGTGTCCTATGGCCTGTCCAAGACGCTTCGCCTCGGTGTCAACGGCTATTTTTACCAGCAGACGACCGATGATTCGTTTGATCTCAACAGCGCAATACCCGCGCCGGTACAGGATTTGCTCAGGGCTGATGAAGGGCATCACAGCCGTGTCTTTGCTATGGGGCCGGGTGTCTGGTACAATTACAAAAATATGTTCTTCTCTCTGCGCAATCAGTGGGAGATGGCCGCCAAAAACAAGACTGAAGGGTATAATATCTGGGGAAAATTCACCTACGCCTTTTAATGTGCCTTCACAGGTATAACCTCAGTATAAAAGTATAAAAAATCCCGGGAATTCCATATGGAATTCCCGGGATTTTTTTTTGATAATATATAGGAAAGAAATTCGGTGAAAGCTGACATAATACATCATCTTTGGGAGTATCACTGGTCCAGTACAGGTTGCCATTGTGGCCGTTAACTTGCCGACGGACGTGAAGGCCATCTGAAACAAAATAGGACTGAGCCAGTCCGCCTTTGTCGGGTTGCTCGGTGTAAGCGTCCGTACTCTTCAGGAGTGGGAACAGGGACGGCGGACACCAAAGGGACCGGCACAGGCATTACTCCGGGTAGCTGATCGCCACCCGGAGGCGCTACTGCAATAAACAATATGAGAGTTATGCCGAATATTCAGATTGACGACGAACCGGCCGGGATAGAGGTATGGGAGGACCAGGAAGATGATTACGTTGATTTTGATCCCACTGATTATGTAGACAATCCCGCTGCCCTTGCCCGGATGAAGGCGCAGGTCAAACAGGTTGACCTTGCCCGGTACATGAAGGTTACCCAATCCTATATTTCCAAGCTTGAACATGCCGACCAGGTTTCAGATGAAGCCTTGCAAAAGCTTCAGGGTGCATTACGAGAATTGGGGAAGCTGTGATCTATGAATTATCGGCCGCTTAGATATATTTTATCAAGTTGCAGTCATTTTTATGACTTAAGGCATGTGTGAACCACTTTCGTTTTATGAAAAACGCCTATTTTGAAGATATTTACGCGAGACGAGTGGATATCCCCTTTCACCTATATTGACTATGAATGCCGTACGTTTTTAGTCCGGGGGAAAACAGATTACCGAGTGCTATGGTTAGGCATCGGAAGGGTGGACTTTGAAAAAGGTAGCGGCCATCATGGTTGAGATGAAGCAGGAATTGAAGGCAGGTACGGGAACAGGAAAACTTGCCGATCGCCGCAAGGCCCTGGTTAAAGAAAAAAACAGGCACAAAAGAAAGAAGCTGCGGACAATAGGCTTGCCAACATCTATACCGACTATTTCCAGAATCACTATTGGCCGGATGTCTCTCAGGACAAAAAAAAAGCCGCTCTCAAGGCGGAAATCAGCCTCCACAAT
>DRLX01000400.1 GCA_011322715.1 Desulfobulbaceae bacterium | reverse complement strand
CGACGCTCTTCCGATCTCTCTATCCCGTTTTAATCGTTTCTTCTCCTTATCCGAGTGCTGTCCGGGCATCCACTTACACGTCTTTCTTCAATACTCTGTTTTTCGTGACCGGATCCTATTCTCCACCGATATGCTCCTGAGTCACCACGGACTATCATAAAGCAGCACATTTTTTCAAATGCATCGTACTTAACCTGTAAACTTTCTTCCGGCTTGACCGTTCGGTCATATTGTATTAACAGTTGGCCATGCCTACTCATTCAAAATCAGATACACTATCCTGTGACCGCCGGCGGATACTTGCCTGTGCTGATGTGGTTATCATTGGCGGCGGAGTTGTCGGCTGTGCAGTGGCCCGCCGTCTCACCCTCGAAGGGGCGACCGTCCTGCTGCTTGAAAAAGCGCCGGACATTCTTGACGGGGCCTCCAAGGGAAACAGCGCCATCCTTCATACCGGTTTTGATGCTCCTCCCGGGTCACTTGAATGGCGATGCGTACAGGACGGACATCGGGAGTATCTTGAAATTCATAAAAGCCTTAATCTTCCCCTGCTTAAAACAGGGGCAATGGTTGTCGCCTGGAATGAAGAAGAAGAGAAACGACTTGCAGCTGTCTTTGAAAAAGGCGGCAAAAACGGCGTCGATGATTTGCGGTTAATTGATCAAGATGAAATTCACCAGCTGGAACCCAACCTTGCTCCATCAGCCCGAGCCGCCATATACGTCCCCGGAGAGTATGTAATCGACCCCTGGTCCGCACCTCTTGCCTACCTCCTGCAGGCCGTTGAGAACGGAGGTAAGGTGCTCTGCGATGCGGAGGTGACCGGTGGTTCCTTTGACGGTCATCACTGGATATTGGAAACCTCACAAGGATTAGTAAAAAGCAGATTTATCATCAACTGTGCAGGGCTGTATGGCGATATCGTCGATCAGCGTCTGCTTGGCGAGTCGGACTTCACCATAATGCCGAGAAAGGGACAATTTGTTGTTTTTGACAAGGCCGCTGCCAAACTGATCCATTCCATAATTCTGCCGGTTCCTTCCAAGCGTACAAAAGGTATTGTCCTCTTTCCCACCATTTTCGGTAACATGATGGTTGGCCCCACCGCCGAGGATCAAGAGAGCAGAGATGATGCCTCGGTGGATACTCAAACCTTAAGTATGTTAGCTGAAAAAGGAAAAATCATGTTGCCGGGCCTGACGGACATTCCCGTCACCGCCACCTATGCCGGAATCAGGCCGGCCACCGAAGAGTCTCCCTACCGGATCAGGAACGAACATGAGCGAAATTGGATCACCTTGGGTGGTATTCGTTCTACCGGGCTGACGGCTGCCTTGGGACTGGCCCGTCATGTCTCCAGTCTGCTCCGGGAACAGGGGGTAGAGTTCATTCCCCTTGACAATCCAAAGCTGCCACAGGTTCCCAACCTTGCCGAGCACCTGCCCAGGGATTATCAAACCCCGGGTTTTGGTGAAATAGTCTGCCATTGCGAGATGGTCACCAGCCGGGAGATCAATGCCGCTTTAAACGGGAAACTGCCCGCACACAGTCTCTCGGGTCTCAAACGTCGAACCCGCGTTACCATGGGCAGGTGCCAGGGATTTTACTGTTCGGCGCGTCTGGCTGAAATAACCCGTGGAAAATTCCGTGATTCTCTCAGCGTTGGTAAAGATGATGTCTGAAGCTTGTAACCGAACCAACTGTTCCGTTGCCATCATCGGCTCCGGACCGACCGGAATAGCCGCAGCCCTTGAGCTGAAAAAAGCCGGAATCACCGATATCATCATTCTTGAGCGCGAAAACGAAGGCGGAGGCATACCCCGTCATTGCGGTCATCCTCCTTTTGGGATCCATGAATATCACAGGATTTTTACCGGCCCGGTCTATGCCCGTCGGAACATCCAGGCTGTCCGGGATGCCGACATCCCGCTTCTTCTGAGACACAGCGTCACCTCTCTTGGGCCGAACGGCTTGCTTGCTGTAATCTCACCACAAGGTGCCATGCAAATAGAGGCCAAACGTGTTCTCCTTGCCACCGGAACCCGTGAAACGCCCAGATCAGCACGTTTTGTCTCCGGAACCCGCCCCTTGGGCATTTGCAATACCGGCGCTCTCCAGGCAATGGTGTATCTGAAAAATATGGTCCCGTTTCGCAGGCCGCTGGTCGTCGGGTCGGAAATTGTCAGCTTTTCCGCACTCTGGACCTGTAAAAAGGCCGGTATCCAACCGGTTGCCATGATAGAAAAGGAAGATCATCCCCAGGTACGCCGGCCCCTATCGCTCGCTTGCAGATACTTTGGTGTTCCCCTCCTGCTCAACACCACAATTGGAAAAATCACTGGAACGGAACGGGTACGGAGTGTTCAAATTATTCAACAGGGCAACCAACGCGAAGTAACCTGTGACGGGGTTTTGTTTACCGGTAGGTTTGTTCCGGAGTCAAGCCTTGCCCGTCTGGGGGACCTGACCCTTGATGCAACGACGGCCTGTCCGCTGACCGACAAACACGGACGCTGCTCTGATCCGGCCTATTTTGCTGCAGGTAACCTAACTCATCATCCCGTCAGGGTTGCAGGACAATGTTTCAAAAGCGGACGGTTAATAGCCAGGGAAATATACAAGGATCTTGTCGGCGCCGGTGGTTAACTTTGGATGCTGTGGCAACTTACCGGTGGCAGAGTATTTTGTACCTGCCCTGGTCGGCTTGACCGCGCCCTACCGGCAACGTGACATCTGTGGGGCCTTTTTCGGCCTTACCCGGGCCGCCAAAAAGGCACAAATGGTGCGAGCGGTTCTGGAATCAATAGCCTATATTGCCTTTATTTAACCGCCGGCAACAAGCCGTGCAATGTGCCCGGGCCTTCCAGGCAAGCAAATAACATAGCTGCTTTTTCCTCCATATTTTACTCTGCCTCTTCACAGCCTGCCATTTTCATTGGACAACTCCGGCCTATTTAGTTATCTTGAAAAAATTATTTGTACTCAAAATAACTAAGCAAAAGTACAGTCATTTTATTCGACTTATTCTACTGTTTCATTGCGGAAACACGCTCATCAACATTATCGTCAAGAGAAAATAAACATATCTATAAAATTCAGGCAATGGCAATAAATAGATATCACCCCACCCTATTGTATTAATTTTTAATGTTATCCTCAATGAAACGCATCTGTTTTCTTCTTTTCTTCATCCTTTTTTCATGCTTGTTTGTCCAGCAGATATCGGCCGGACAGCAGAAGGATCCGGATCTGAAGGACATCATCATCACCACATCTAAGAGCCATCTTATTCTCTTTGCCACCGTCGAAAACGGCTTCACCAAAGACATGCTCGACGGAATCCGTAACGGACTGCCGGTCACCTTTACTTTTCATGTAGAACTCGACAAGATACGCAGTGCATGGTTTGATTCTACCCTTATCGACACCACCATTACCCACAAACTGAAATATGATTCCATCAAACAGGAATATTCCATCATATTCTCTGAAAAAAATGGGCGGACCGTAACAACCCGATCTCTGAAAGAGGCCAAACAGCTCATGGCCGAACTCAGTGGTTTTCCACTTATTGCCCGTAATAAACTGATCGCGGATGCAGCGTATGCGTTGAAAATAAAAGCGACCCTTGCCGAAACGACCCTGCCGCTTGGTATCCACTATATCCTCCCCTTTACCTCGCTTTGGGACTTTGAAACCGACTGGCGTACCGTTGAATTTCGATACTAACCGGCATGGTCGGGCCAGGCTGCCGGCCACAACCATGACACCGCTGCCGAGTTATGAAACTCCCCGCTTCGGGATGTTCATATGAACTTTTCCCACTGACAACCACCTTTTCGTAGATATCAGATGCTGACGGCGAAACAGAAAAAGAAAAAACAACGGTTGATCCGCTATGTTATTCTCTTCTGCGCCCTGCTGATTCCACTGCTCGGGTACCTGCAAACCGGCCTGCTCAAAGGGGAGAACTCGCTTCCCATTTCCAGCACTGTCCTGATTTTTGCCCTGATCAATATCAACGGCCTGCTGCTGTTGCTTATGCTTTACCTGGTGCTGCGTAATCTGGTCGAGCTCATATTCGAGCGCAAACAGAAGATATTAGGCTCAAAACTCCGGACCAGGCTGGTTATTTCTTTTATTTCTCTGTCACTTGTTCCCACGATAATTCTCTTTTTTGTTGCATTGCGTTTCCTCTCTACCTCGATGGATTACTGGTTTAACACAAACGTGGAAGATTCCCTGCAGGCCTCGCTTAAACTTGCCCAGTCACTCTATCACGACACGGAAAAACGAGCGGAAAACATGGGGCGCCAGGTTGCGCTCCTTATGGAAAACGGTCAGGTTCAAACTGATGACATCAATGCCCTGAAACAACTTTTTGAGCGCACACTTGCCATTGCCCCGCCTGGTGCACCCGACGGTCTGGCCCTGCTTGATGGCAATCGACGCAAACAGTTGGAAGTTCGAGGACCACGCCTGCTCTCCATTGTTCTCCCTGCAACACCGACCGAGGCTGTTCGGCTGGCCCAGGAAGAAAACAAAGCCAAAATCGTCACCGTTGCCACCACTTTGGGCGAGCTTGTGCAAGCCATAGTTCCCCTGAACCTCTCCACCCCCGACCACACCTTGTTCTTCCTGGTCACGACCCTGCTTATTCCCTCCGAAAAAATTGCCTTGATGCATACCGTTTCTCAGGGAATAACCGATTATCAACAACTGGTCATACTGAAAGCACCTATCAAACTCAGCCTGATTATCATGTTGCTGATCATTACGTTGTTGATTCTTTTCGGTGCCATCTGGTTCGGCTTTTATATCGCCAGGACCCTGACCGGTCCAATCAACAAACTCGCTCTGGCAACACGCAGGGTGGCCGACGGCGACCTTGATTTCACTTTGGAAAAAGAATCCGATGACGAAATGGGTCTGCTGGTTGACTCATTTAATAAAATGACGACCGACCTCCTTGCCGGCAACCGGGAACTGGCTCAAGCGCACGAGGCCCTGCAGCAGAGCACTTCCATCTCTGAACAACGTCGCCGGTACCTGGAAACCATCCTGAAAAATGTTGCCGCCGGTGTTATCGCCATCAATGAAAAATATATCATCACCACCGTCAATGCATTTGCTGAACAGTTATTGGGAATCAACCCGGATGATTTCCTTGGAAAGGACTTCCACGAAATTCTTGCCCGTTCCCATGTTATGGTTCTTGAGGATTTTCTTCGGGAACTGCACGAATCAAAGAAGCATTCCATTGAACGGCATATGCGCCTGACTATTCGTCCCGGCGAAACCCTGTCCCTGCTGGTCAACGTGACACGAATGTTTGACGACGAAGGCGCATCCATCGGCTATGTCATCGTTTTTGACAACCTGACCAATCTGGAAAAAGCGCAGCGGCTTGCCGCCTGGCAGGAAGTGGCTCGTCGTATCGCCCATGAGATTAAAAATCCGCTCACCCCAATCCAGTTATCAGCACAGAGACTTCGCAAACGTTATCTGGACTCCATACCCGACAACAAGGCCATATTTGACCAGTGCACGGCAACGATTATTACCCAGGTTGATGAGATTAAACGGTTGGTGAGTGAATTTTCAGATTTTGCCCGTATGCCAAGGGTCAGAAAGAAAAAAAGCGACCTTACGGCCATTGTCAGAGATACCCTGATTCTCTATCGGGAAGGACATAAACATATCGAATTTTCCACTGATATTGATGCAGATATTCCACCTTTTTCCTTTGATCCGGTCCAGATCAAACGGGTGCTGATCAATCTGCTCGACAATGCGGTCGGCGTACTGCCTGAAGGTGGTGACATTCATATCACTCTTGGCCGCCGACAGGACTGCGTCATCATGTCCGTTGCCGACACCGGACCCGGCATCACCGAACACGTAAAAACCCGACTTTTTGAACCCTATTTTTCAACCCGGAAATCAGGCACCGGCCTGGGCCTTGCTATTACCCATACCATTATTGCCGAACACAACGGCACGATTCTCGTGCGTGACAATGTGCCTTCGGGTTCTATCTTTACGGTTGAGCTCCCTCTGAATTCCTGATATTATCGACCAGGTGGGATGAAGGAGATATCATAATTCATCCCTGCTTCATGCATTGTGAACAAGCATCCTCTCCACAGCCGGCCACGTGAAAAATGCCTGACGAAACCATCCTTATCATTGATGATGAAGCCCCTATCCGGGAGGCATTGTCCGGTATCCTTGCCGATGAGGGCTTCCAGTCACTGACTGCAGCCTCAGCGGAAGAGGGCATCTCCCTGCTTGCCGGCAATTCAATCCCTCTAGTCCTCCTGGATATCTGGATGCCTGGGATGGATGGCCTTGAGGCATTAAAAATTATCAAAAAACGATATGATCCGGTGGTCATAATGATCTCCGGTCATGCTACCATTGAAACGGCGGTTCAGGCCACCAGGGACGGGGCCTTTGATTTTATTGAAAAACCGCTTTCCTATGATAAGGTTATCCTTTCCATATCGAACGGTCTACGCCTGGCATATCTTGAAAAGGAAAACAAACTACTCCGAGCAGCCGGTCCGGAGAAAAAAGACATTACCGGCTCATGCCCCGCAGTAGTCAAGCTCAAACAGCAAATAGAAATGGTCGCCCCTACTGATGCCTCGGTTCTCATTCTGGGAGGACACGGCACCGGCAAGGAACTGGTCGCACAAACCATCCACCGATTATCACCACGCTGCAAACATCCACTCGTTGAGGTTAACTGTGCCGCCATTCCCGACGAACTCATTGAATCCGAACTTTTCGGCCATGAAAAAGGTTCCTTTACCGGTGCCACGGAAAAACGACAGGGAAAATTTGATCAGGCAGACGGCGGCACCCTGTTCCTTGATGAAATCGGTGACATGAGCCTGAAGAGCCAGGCCAAGGTTTTGCGCATCCTCCAGGAACAACGATTTGAACGGGTAGGTGGATCAAAGACCATCCATGTCGATGTTCGGATCCTGGCGGCAACCAATAAAAATCTTAATGACGAAATCAATGCCGGGAATTTCCGTCCGGATCTTTTTTATCGCCTCAATGTCGTTCCCATTCTGGTTCCCGACCTGGCGGAACGCCGGGAAGACATTCCCGAACTGATCAAAAGTTTTCAAAACCAATTTCAAAAAAAGGGTCTTGGAAACAAGAAATTCTCAAAAGAGACAATCCGTCTTCTCATGCAACATGACTGGCCGGGTAACATTCGGGAACTGAAAAACATGGTTGAGCGTCTACTTATCATGTGCCCGGAACAGGTTATTCGACCACAAGACGTGAAAATGCTTCTCGGTGGAGCTGGTGATCAGACACGACCAATTCCTGAAATCACCGCCGATTACCAGGGACTTCCGTTCAAAGAGGCAAGAAAATGTTTTGAGCATGATTATCTCAAGGCAAAACTTATTGAAAACAAAGGCAATATTTCAAAAACCGCCCAGCAAATCGGCATGGAACGAAGCCACCTCCATAAAAAAGTAAAAGCCTTGTCCATAGAGATTGAAAGCATAAAGAAGGAATAGGTGGAGGCGGTGATCAGGCCGATGTTCACTGGCACAGGCCTTTTTCATCCCAACACTTTTTCAGAAAGAAATATTTTTCGTCTGAAAAACCCCGGTGAAACGATACAAGTCCGGCCTATCGTCATTACTGGTTATGACTGTACCGTTAAAAAATCCGGTCCAGCCTTGCTGGTTCATCCAAAAAACTTCCCGGGAGGAAGCATATGATTTTTCCTGAATACAGACCACGCCGCATGCGACGAAATACCACTCTGCGGGCAATGATCCGCGAAACCAGGCTCTCTGCTTCGCAGATGATATATCCCCTGTTTATCATCCCCGGCAAGGGTAAAAGAGAACCGGTCCCGTCCATGCCCGGTGTGGATCGTATTTCCGTGGACCAGCTGAAACAGGAGGCTGCCTCATGCATGAAAGTCGGTATCAACTCCGTGATCCTCTTTGGTCTGCCTGAAAAAAAGGACGGTGTCGGATCCGGGGCTTACGCCAATAACGGTATCATCCAGCAGGCAATTAAAGAGTTGAAAAATACCACTCCAAAGATGAATGTTATTACGGATGTCTGTCTCTGTGAATATACGGACCACGGCCATTGCGGCTGTCTGGTCGGTCATGAGGTGGATAATGACGCCACCCTTGAGCTGCTTGCCAAAACCGCCCTGTCCCATGCCCGGGCCGGGGCCGATATGGTAGCGCCCTCGGACATGATGGACGGCAGGATCAGTGAAATCCGCTCTGCCCTGGATGAAAATGGATTTCATATGGTGCCGATCATGTCTTATGCCGTAAAATATGCCTCCGCCTTTTACGGCCCGTTCCGGGATGCTGCCGACTGCGCACCCCGGTTTGGGGACCGCCGCAGCTACCAGATGGATCCCGCCAATAGCCGTGAAGCTCTGCGGGAGGCAACTCTTGACGTTGAAGAGGGAGCCGATATTCTCATGGTCAAACCGGCTGTTGCCTACCTTGATATTATCAGTAGGCTGCGGGATGAATTTGATCTACCGATAGCCGCTTATCATGTCAGCGGTGAATATGCCATGATCAAAGCGGCGGCCGAAAAAGGATGGATTGACGGCGAACGGGTGATGGCGGAAACACTGCTTTCCATCCGCCGGGCGGGTGCGGATATTATTCTTACTTATTTTGCCAAGGACATGGCACAATTGTTATGTGAACAAGAAGAATAATACAAAAAAAACCGAAAT
>DRLX01000399.1 GCA_011322715.1 Desulfobulbaceae bacterium | reverse complement strand
ATTTATGATCGGGAGTATACTATAAACCTTCACGAGAGAGAACTTTTTTCATGTTTCACGTGAAACATTTTCTCTTTTCTTAACAATTATATCTTTTGGTACGAGAGAATGCAGAGTGATGTATTAGTTATAGGGAGTGGAATTGCAGGGCTATCACTTGCTCTAAAGGTTTCCTCTTTTTGTTCGGTAACCCTTATAACAAAAAAAGCAAGGACGGATACAGCGACAAACCTGGCCCAGGGTGGCATAGCTGCCGTCTTGTCTAAGGGCGACAATTTCGCCTCCCATGTGCAGGATACTTTGATCTCTGGAGATGGACTATGTGATGAAAAAGTCGTGCGTTTGGTTGTTGAAAACGGTGAAAAACGAGTTCGTGAGCTGATCAACTTGGGTGTTCGGTTTCAACAGGGAAAAAACGGGGAAGAATTTGATCTTGGAATGGAGGGAGGGCACTCTCACCGGCGGGTTGCTCATGCCTTTGATCTTACCGGTCATGAAATAGAACGGGCCCTGCTGGAAAGAATAAGCAGGCGATCAAATGTTGAAATCCTGGAAAACCATCTTGCCATAGATCTTCTCATTGCCTCCAAGGCGCCGGGTGGAAATGGTACGAACAGTGGAGACAGGTGTATAGGTGCATACGTCCTTAATCGACGGACAGGCAAGGTGGAAACTCGGCTCAGCAAGGTAACGGTGCTGTGCACCGGCGGATGCGGAAAGGTATACCTCTATACGACCAATCCGGATATAGCCACGGGTGATGGTGTAGCCATGGCCTACAGAGCAGGAGCAGAGGTTGCCAACCTGGAGTTCATCCAGTTTCATCCGACCTGCTTTTATAATCCAAAGATCAAAAACTTTCTCATTTCCGAGGCGGTTCGCGGTGAGGGTGGGGTGTTAGTCAATAACAAAGGTGAAGCGTTTATGCGAAAACATGATGAACGCGGCGACCTCGCTACCAGGGATGCTGTGGCTCGTGGTATTGATGCAGAAATGAAGACAAGCGGTGCCGATTGCGTGTATCTGGATATTACCCATAGGAATCCGGATTTTATTCGAAATCGTTTTCCTACAATTTTCAGCATCTGCAGGAAATATGGCGTAGACATGACAAAAGAGCCGATACCGGTGGTGCCTGCGGCCCATTATATGTGCGGTGGGGTCAAGGTGGACTCCTGGGGAGAGACCTCCCTGGAGTGCCTGTTTGCCCTTGGCGAAACCGCGTGTACCGGCCTGCATGGAGCAAACAGGCTCGCCAGTAATTCACTGCTCGAGGCTGTTGTTTTTGCCGACAGAGCGGCCGAAAGACTACACAGCTACTGGCCCAGGCTCACCAAAAGAATGTTTTTGGAAACAACTGACTGGCGGGACGGCGTTGCCGGTTCCATAGAGGAAAATGTGCTTATCAGTCATAGCTGGGACCAGATACGACGGTTAATGTGGAATTATGTCGGAATAGTCAGACGTGAGAAAAGATTGAACCTGGCGCGAAGGAGAATCGCACCAATATTAAGGGAAATCAAGGAGCATTTTGACGACTATCTGTTAACTCCTGATCTGGTCGAATTACGCAACCTGGCTGTTATTGCCGATCTCATTATTACCAGTGCCGGCAGGCGGCAAGAATCCCGCGGCCTTCATTATATAATTGACTATCAGGAAAAAGATGATGAACACTTCCGCAGGGATACTCTGCTTTCCAAAAAGACGAATCGAATGTAACAGGAAATAAGATGATGTTGACCGCACTGCATAAAATTGCCGAACGGAAAATTGAACAGGCCATCGCAGAGGGAAAAGGACCAGACCTCAGCCACTGGAAGAACAAGCCTCTGCCGGAAGATGAGATGAAAAATGTCCCGCCGGACCTGCGAATTGCATACAAAATGTTGAAAAATTCCGGATACATACCCGAAGAGCTCGCCCTGCACAAGGAAATTGTGAGGACCGAGGAATTACTCGCCCATGCCACGGACGAACAGGAGAAGTATAAGCAGTTGAAAAAACTCAATTACCTGAAGTTCAAGCTGGAGTGCAACCGTGGCCGTCCTCTGTATATTGACGAGGAATCTCCATATTACGGCAAGATCGTTGACAAGGCCAAATAGCGCTTACAGATCAATGATGTCGTCATAGAACTCGCTATGGGCATGGATCTTGACGCCATTGCCGATGGTGGCGATATATTTTTCCTCGACAATATTTTTGAGAAATAGGGCAAATGATTGCAGGTCAGCAACCTGTGTTCCGATAATCTCTCCAAGCCGCTGCCGTTTAAAGGCCGGGGTAATACCAAGCAGATATTCATTGCGGGCGGCAGCGCCACGAGTTGCCGGCCCCTGGTGCGGGACAAAGGATCCATAGGTGCCGATGATCACCTGACGAAGGGCCGAATCAGAAAGATCAATACTTTCAACTTCTTTCCAGGCGTCGTCATAGGCGGCAAAGGTCTTTTCAATCTGCGGGTCCCGGTAGCTGACCATGGCCAGGTTGCCGGTACGCTGGTTAAACTGCACAAAACAGCCATAGGCGCCACCGAGCTGACGAACGGTGTTCCAGAGATAGTCCCGCGATAACCACGTCTTCAGAACCTCAAAAGAGCCATTATATGCCTCTGGATCGGGAAACAGCCTACCCCCCTGAACATTAAAAAGAACTTCAGCAGAGGTGCAAAATGCTTGTCTGGAAGGATATTCAGGAAAAGAAGGGAGGACCGGTGGTGAAGAAATTGAGGATCCCTGCCTGTCGGAAAGGAGACCACCTATTTTTTCTTTACAGCGAAGCAGGTCTTTTTTTCTACTTGTGACAGCGGCAACAAGACGACTTTTCACCAACAGCGTATTCTTTAATGCATTCAGGGTATTGAGGAAATCATCCTCACGATTTTCGTAATCGGTAACAAGGTTTTTCAGGCAAAGGTAGGCGGTTGCCCCGGTCACCTGTTCATTATATTTGCCGGCAAGGCTGAGATGGGAAAACACCCTGGTCGAAGCCAGCCCGTAGCCCTCGCTCTGGATAGAATGTTCGGCCCAGGCGAATTCACGCTGCACGATTTCACGGATTCTGGCCCGGTCATGAAAGGAGACGTTGGCCAAGACATCACGGACCAGGGCAAGGGCATCATCAAGATAGTGGGACAAGGCCTTTACCTCAAACCAGAGAACCGGCGTAACCGACGTGGAATCTCCCTGTCTGGTATAGGTGGCAAAGGAATGACTGAAGCTGCCCGTACAGATGTTCAGGCGGGTGGCAAAATCCCGGTAATTTATATCCGTGGTTCCGATTTCCGTCGTGATCGTCCCAAAAAGATCAAGATACAAAAGCATATCCGTGGGGAGAGCAGTACAGTCAAAACCGATATCAACATAGGAAATACCATTGGTTTCCAACTCACATTGAATGAATGGGGTATCGGCAACGGTTTCAGAAACAGCCTCAACAAAATCGGGAGAAGGGTCAAGATCATCGAGGGAAAGAGAGGGGAGCAGGGCCAGGGTCTGTTCGTCATTTGGCATTGTCTGCAGCCTGAGTAATTCCCTTGTATGCTCAACAATCCTGCGCAGTCCCGCCGGACCAATCTGCTGGGCGTAGGCGGCAAGGGCGGTTTGCTCGGCCTTAAGCGTTTTTTCCATCAGTTCAGAATCGGGAACAAGGCTGACCACGGCCGAGTTGCCCAGGTCAAGAAGAGACTCCCTGATGATTTCTTCAAAATAATTGCCATCCAGAGCCGCCTGCCGTATTTCGGCAAAGAGTTGATCTATCTGCAGGGCCTCAAATGGGTCGGCTCCATATTTGATAGCGGGCAGGGTCTTGCCGATGAGGGCCAGACCGCGCTGGGCCTTGTTGAGTTCTTCGCGGACGGAAAATTCATATTTATTTAACTCCGATAAAACCAGAGCATGATCCAGCCCATTGGATGCCATTTCGTTGAGACTACGGCTATACAACGAAAGAAATGCATCTCTGCCGTCTTCATCACAACCGATCAGATAGGTGAGCATGAAGGTTTGAAATGAAGAGGAAGTAACGAAAAATCCGCCGAAATCACGACAAAGTCCGGCCTGAATAATTGCATTTTTTAAGGGAGAGGCGTCGGAATTGTAGAGAATATTGGCAATAACCTGCAGGGCGATATTGCGCTTACGCTCAAGGACGGTCCCGGTCAGGGAGCCGACGGCAAGAAAGGATTTTCCTTTGGTTTCACTTCCGGGCTGGACACCATATTTCTCAACGACGAACACGGGGCCCTCTATGGATTCCCCCTTGGCTATTTTCGCCCTGTAGCCTGCAGTCTCATACTGACTGAAAAAATTATCCTGGACATAGGCAAGTTCATCGTTAAGATCGGCATCCCCATAGAAAAAAAGAACGCTGTTTGATGGATGATAATGGGTCCGGTGGAAGTCAACAAACTGCTCATAGGATAAGAGAGGGATAACAGCGGGGTCGCCGCCGGACTCATGGGCATAGGTGGAACCCGGCATGAGAGCGGTAATCGTATGATGAAAAAGATGCCTGAAAGGATCAGAAAAAGCCCCTTTCATCTCATTGTAAACGACGCCTTGGTATTGTAATGGCTGATCGAGTTCTTCAAGGTGATAATGCCAGCCTTCCTGTTCAAAGGTGGATCGTTCAAGAAGCGGATTGAGCGTTACATCACAGTAGACGTCCATGATGTTAAAATATTCGGTCCTGTT
>DRLX01000398.1 GCA_011322715.1 Desulfobulbaceae bacterium | reverse complement strand
CCGATGAGAAAATTTTTTGCATAACGCAGATATCGGGCGAAAAGACAATTTTGCAAGGTAGCCTCTAACCAGCAGAGTTAAGGAGCATCATCATGTCCGGATGTTCAAACTGCGGAACACCTGAAAAACACGGTTCCGGCGGCCCGTTTGCCACTGGCCGGGAACTGGTTGAATTTGTCTGCAAGGCCCATGACGGTGCCATCAGGGACAAGCCGATTGAAGGCGGCGGTTATGAAACAACCTGCCAGGGCTGCGGAGCCGTCTTTACCATGAAAACCCATGTCGATACCTGTCCGCAATGCGGGGGCGTCCATGCCATCGCCCCCATTCACAAGGATGGTTCGCACATCCAGTATGCCGGTAAGGATTTCACCCTTGATTAACCCGCATATTTCACAAGCGATCTGCTGCAAGGCCTGAAAACACCATGCCTGCGGCGTTACAGCGTAAAAAGGATTCCTCGAAATATTTCAATATGTCTGCGGACCTTTTTACGCTGTTCCTTGCATTCATGGCCTTTTCAGGCCTTTCGCGACGACCTTTGTGAAATATGCGGGTTAGAGGTATTTTTTCGCCCAGGCGGCAAAGTCTTCCTTCTCATCGTCATCAAGCATTACTTTTATCTCATCAAAAAGCGGGGCAACCTCACTTTGGGCCAGGGATTCCGGTTCAGAGCCGATTTTTTCAAAGGCGTCTTCTACAAGGATAGCACCGGCAGGGCCGACAAGGTTGGTGAGTTCCTCATCAAGAGAACTCAGTAGTGCTTCCCTGTCCGGTTGGGGCAGGATATCTTTCTTTTCCCTTACCTGTTCCGCAACGCCTGCCATGATGAGTCTGCAGGTGTGGGTCAAAACCGCCAGTTCAGATTTTCCGGCCTGGGCGAGGACTTCTTCAATGGTTCGTTTACCGTCAAAAAGCAGGGCTATTTTCAGGTCTTCGGCACTGAGTTTTTTCGTCTTGTTCAGTTTGTCGGCGTCGATCTTGAATACTGCCTGATCATCACTGATTTTTTTCTGGATTATGGCTATATTTTTTGAGGATTTTTCAAGAAAGGAGAGCAAGTCGTTGGTGTCGATATCAGGGTCCGGTGTATATTCGCCTTGATCACCCTCGTCAAAGCTGGTGGAAATATTGACCCAGCGTGCGCAGGTGGCGGCGGCCTT
Organism: Desulfobulbaceae bacterium; assembly: GCA_011322715.1. Classification (GTDB taxonomy): domain Bacteria; phylum Desulfobacterota; class Desulfobulbia; order Desulfobulbales; family Desulfobulbaceae; genus DRLX01. Next base: position 2,223 of record DRLX01000398.1, on the reverse strand, counting down.
TTTTCCCTGCAGGTGGAGAGTTTCCACCTGTTCTATAATCCCTTCCTGAACAAATAACCGTGCCGAATCATTATACTTGTACGTTATGTGCAGGATTCCACTCTTTCCTTCAAAGACCAGTGGTTTCACGATGGGCAGAAGTGGCTGATACATAAACGGTCCCTCAAAAAGTACAGTTGTTTGACAAAGATATATCTTGCAGGCAATGAACATTCATCACCCGTTTTTTTCTGTCTGCAAAACAGGGGCAGACAAACTTTTACACAAAAATATTGTATGCCATGGGAAAGGAAAAAATCAAAGAAAAAATCAACCCTTACCTAAAACTTTCCGTCCCGGGTACGGAGAGCCTTTTTGCGGCCGCTAACCAGTGCACCAATCATAGGCATTGGTGAACATCCGCATCCATGGTGATACTGCCAGGCCTCGCATTTTTTCCGGCAGCCAGTGACATTGCCAGGGCAGAAAGGCCCGTTCAGGATGAGGCATCATGGCAAGGTGGCGCCCGTCCGGTGAGCAGAGACCGGCAAAACCGCCCGGAGATCCGTTGGGATTAAAGGGGTAGTCCTCCGTCGGCGTTCCGTCGTCGTCAACATAGACCAGCGGTACCAGGTGTTGTTTTGTCACCTGCTCTCGTATGTCCCTGTCCGGGAAATGGAGTTTTCCTTCGCCATGGTCCACGTGAATGCCAAAGACCAGTTCAGTCATACCGGCGAGCATCATGGCCGGGTTTTCCTGCACCCTGACCGTCACCCAGCGGGATTCAAATCGACCGGAACGGTTATGAATAAAGCGGGGCTGCCGGGTGGCGGCAAGTCCCTGAAAGGGTACCCAGCCCAGGAGGGCAAACAACTGGCAGCCGTTGCAGATGCCGAGGGTAAAGGTGTCCGGCCGGTTGTAGAAGGCATCGAACATGGATTTAAGACGCGTATTGAACAGGATGGCGGCTGCCCAGCCCTTGGCCGATTCAGGCACATCGGCATAGGAGAAACCGCCGACTGCCGCCAGACCCCGGAAATCATCCAGGTCGATTGTACCGGTCAAAAGATCGGTCATGGTGATGTCCCAGGGCTCAAATCCGGCCGCAAAAAAGGCGGAGGCCATTTCCCTGTCTGAATTTGAGCCCTCGTCACGCAGGATGGCAACTTTTGGTTTGGCTCCGGCGGTAAGAAGTCCTTCCGGGGCCGGTTCCGGGGTGAAGGGGATGCTGTAGACCGGGCCGGAGCGATCAAAACAGTTCTTTTTCTCTTCATCGGCGCAGTCCGGATTCATCTGCAGCCGTTCCAGCTGATAACCGGTTTCTTCCCACTGCCCGCGTAATACTACCATTTTTTCACTGAGGACTTCCTTGCGGTTGTGGTGAATGGTGATCTGTTGCCCGGGGATACTTGTACCAAGGGGCATAGTCGGTATATCGGTCGTATCCAGGATTTTGGAGACGGCATCGAGGTTTTCGGGGCTGCATTCAATCACCAGGCCGAGTTCCTCGGCAAACAGGGCCGCAAAGAGATCACCCGAGCGCCTGATGTCCACATCAAGGCCGCAGTTACCGGCAAAGGCCATCTCCAGCAGGGTTGTGATCAATCCCCCGTCGCTGACGTCATGGCCGGACAGAATCAGATCCCCGGCAATCAGTTCCTGAACGGCTGCAAAGGCGCGGCGTACCAGATCCGGATCGTCCATGTCCGGGCTCTCGTTGCCTGACTGTCCAACAACCTGGGCCAGGGCCGTGCCGCCGAGCCTGGCCCGGCCGGGAGCAAGGTCAATAAACAAGAGCGGCGAGCCGGGCTTTTTGATGTCCGGGGTAATGACTTTGGTGATGTCGCTCATGGCCGCATAGGCGGAAATGACCAGCTGCCGGGGGGACTTGACGGTTTCCTCACCGATAACGGTCGCCATGGACAGGGAATCCTTGCCCCCGTCCACGGCCATACCGGTGGCTATCATTGCATCACGCATGGCCCTGGCCGCATCGTTTATGGCCGCGCCCTCACCGGGAAGTTTCGGCGCCCACATCCAGTTGGCCGAACATTTGACCTGCAGGGGATCATCAATCTTTGCCCACACCAGGTTGGTCCAGGCCTCGCCCACCGCCATGCGCGCCCCGGCCGCCGGGTCAACCAGCATCTTGATCGGCTGTTCCCCGATGGCGGTTGCAATCCCGGTCAGCCCGAAATGGGACTGGGCGACCACGGCCACATCGGCAACCGTGAGCTGCAGGGG
>DRLX01000397.1 GCA_011322715.1 Desulfobulbaceae bacterium | reverse complement strand
GGGTGGTTATGTCAAAATGTACGGGGAACAGCAGGGCGAGCCAATCCCCGAATCAGAACAGGCGCGCTCCTTTTCCCATAAATCAGTCAAACAGCGTTTTGCCATAGTGTTCGGTGGCCCATTATTTAATCTGTTGTTTGCAGTCGTCCTGTTTTTTATCATGTTTGCCCTGGCCGGACTGCCCGAACCTGTTGATACGACGAATATCGGGCAGGTCTCACCAGGGTCGGTGGCGGAGAAAGCAGGGCTGAAGGCCGGAGATCGTATTGTTACTATTGACGGCCAAAAAACTCTTTCCTGGCAACAGGTCTCCGAATTGATTAAAAACAGCGGCGGCAAAGAGGTCGTGCTTGTTGTCGATCGGGGCGGGAAAAATATTACCGTCAGGGCCGTGCCGACCATGGAGAAGGTGAAAAATATTTTCGGGGAGGTTGTCGGAGAGCGTTATCTGCTTGGCATTACGCGCAGTGACGAAATACGCTACAGGAAAGTCGGCGTTGTCGAGTCGGTCAAGGCTGCGTTTATTCAAACCTGGAACCTGATTTACCTGACGATTATGGGGATCGTGAAAATTATCGAAAGGGTTGTTCCTGCTTCAGAACTGGGCGGACCGATACGGATTGCCGAAATTGCCGGTCAGCAGTTGGAGGCGGGCTGGATGAATTTGCTCTATTTTATGGGCCTGCTCAGCGTCAACCTCGGCATTTTAAATTTACTGCCCATTCCAGTTCTTGATGGTGGCCATTTGTTTTTTTTGACCATTGAGGGGCTTCGAGGGAAACCGGTGTCGGACAGGGTGATGGAAATCAGCCAGAAGATCGGTATTGCCCTGTTGGCTACCTTGATGCTGTTTGTTTTTTATAATGATATCTTCAGGATTGTCAGACGGTGGATGGGTTCCTGATTCTGTCTCTTGAGACGTCTACCGGCTGCGGGTCTATTGCCTTGACCAGAAACGGCAAACTGCTGGCCGAGGCAACGACCCGGCCGGAGGTAACCCATTCTCGACGGCTCCTCGGTACTGTTTCCTGGATCATGCAGGCAGTAGGTGTTGACTGGTCGGAGATCAATGGAATCGGTGTTAGTCTCGGGCCCGGATCGTTTACCGGCCTGCGGATCGGCCTGGCCGCAGCACAGGGACTGGCTCTGGCCGCCGGTATTCCGCTTGTCGGCGTGGAAACTCTTGATGCCCTTGCAATGGCCTGTGTCGGGGTTACGGACCGGATCTGTCCGGTGCTTGATGCCCGTAAACAGGAGGTGTACACCGCCCTGTACAGGCCTGGAGACGGCAACGGATACCCTGTTCGCCTGAGCGCCGATCAGGCGGTAGGTCCCGATGAGTTGACGGATATAATCGACCGGCCGACGGTGATGGCAGGACCCGGCGTGGCAGTGTATAAAGAGGTTTTTACAAAAAACAGTTGTATTCGTCTGCTGCCGGCATCTCTGGCTCATCCGAGGGCGCTGTATGTCGGCCTGTTGGCGGAACGGATGCTTGCAGATGGCCTGCGACCGAATCCGGCGATTATTTCGCCTAAATATGTTCGTGCGTCCGAGGCGGAAATAACATTGAAGCAGAAGAAAGAGTCGGAGCAGAGACGGGAGACCGGCAAATTACCGGAATGAAAATATGATTGAACGCAGGAAGACCAGACAGATCCATGTGGGTGATGTGGCAATTGGTGGTGGAGCACCGATTGCGGTCCAGTCAATGACCAATACCGACACCGCAGATGTGGAAGCGACCGTATCCCAGATCCTTCGTCTTGAAAAGGCCGGTTGTGAAATTATCCGGGTAGCCGTCCCTGATATGGATGCCGCCGGGGCAGTCCGGGCTATCAGAGACCGGATTTCTATTCCGCTTATTGCCGACATCCATTTTGATTCCCGCCTGGCGGTAGCTGCAGTGGAAAATGGTGCCCAGGCGATTCGTATCAATCCCGGTAATCTCGGCGGTCCTGAGATGCTGGCCAGGGTGGTTGCAGCTGTTAAACTCCATAATGCACCGATTCGGGTCGGGGTCAATTCCGGTTCCATTGAGAAAGATCTGTTGGCTGAATTTGGCTATCCAACACCGGAGCGGCCGGACGCTCTGATTGAATCAGCGCTGAGAAATGTTCGTTTATTGGAACAACAGGGTTTTGAGGATATGAAGATTTCCATCAAGTCCTCTGATACCCTGACGACGATTTCCGGATACCGCCGGCTTTCTGAAGAAATTGATTACCCGCTCCATATCGGCGTGACCGAGGCAGGCGGCCTGATCGCCGGTACGGTCAAGTCAAGCGTTGCTCTTGGTATTCTGTTATTTGACGGTATCGGAGATACTTTTCGTATTTCTCTGACCCGTGACCCGGAAGAAGAAGTACGGGTAGGCTATGAACTCCTGCGCTCCTTGCGCATACGTCAGCGAGGGCCGGAGATGATTTCCTGCCCGACCTGCGGTCGGACCAAAATCGATCTGTTTCCGCTGGCGGAAGAAGTGGAGCGTTATCTGCAGACCATGCAGTCTACTATCAAGGTTGCGGTAATGGGATGCGTGGTCAATGGACCCGGCGAGGCAAGAGAGGCTGATATCGGGATTGCCGGTGGTGTCGGGGTCGGTATTATTTTTAAAAAAGGCGAAATTTGGAAAAAATTGCCTGAGGACCAGTTGCTGCCGGTTTTTCTGGAAGAGTTGAAAAAGATGGAGCGTGAACAGAGGTAATTTTCATAATTTTCATAATACCATCTCGATTGTATGGGCTTCCCAGACCTTGCACGGAATATCTAATTTTTCCAGGTACCCGGT
>DRLX01000396.1 GCA_011322715.1 Desulfobulbaceae bacterium | reverse complement strand
TTCCCGTCATCCCCGAGAGTGGTTATCGGGGATCCAGGATGGTGGTTCCGTAGCCAGTATGCTTCGTGCACCTTTGCCGGTTGACCTGGATCCCCGCCTGCACGGGGATGACGAGCAGGGAATACCCCTTTGCTCAGCCCTCCCTTTTTCAGGGCACCTGCCACCTTCCCGTCATCCCCGAGAGTGGTTATCGGGGATCCAGGATGGTGGTTCCGTAGCCAGTATGCTTCGTGCACCTTTGCCGGTTGACCTGGATCCCCGCCTGCACGGGGATGACGAGCAGGGAATACCCCTTGCTCAGCCCTCCCTTTTGCAGGGCACCTGCCACCTTCCCGTCATCCCCGAAGGTTGTTATCGGGGATCCAGGATGGTAGTTCCGGGACCAGTATGCTTCGTACACCTTTGCCGGTTGACCTGGATCCCCGCCTGCGCGGGGATGACGAGCAGGGAATACCCCTTGCTCAGCCCTCCCCTTTGCAGGGCACCTGCCACCTTCCCGTCATCCCCGAGTGCGGTTATCGGGGATCCAGGATGGTGGTTCCGGGGACGGTATACACATTTTTAGCAGACGCTCATGTATTGTATAACTGTCCCAGGAACTACTGTCCAAATCATTTCTCCCGGATCGCCAGTGGCACAAATGGATTGCATACAGTTCCCCCCGGTTCATTAAAATCGGTCAGTTGTGGCCAGTTTATTACCACTTCCCTGCCCTGCCCTTTGGCGCCATTCCGTTTATCTTTTTACTGGCCCGTCCGTGGATGGAGGACCGGTTTTTCTGTGCAGAATCATGACCGACGCCGTCAACCCGAAACGCAGTTTTATCCCATCGGGTAAAGGGTCAAGTCGGACGCGCACCGGGATCCTCTGGGCCAGGCGGATCCACTGAAAAACCGGCTTAACGCTTGGCAGAAGATTACCCCCCGGATTGCCGTCGGCATGGGAGATGCCCCAGGCAATCGATTCAACCCTGCCGGTGAGCGGCGTGTCCGGGTAGGCCAGCAGAGTGACCACGGCCCTGTCACCCACCTCGACCTCGGGGATGTCATCCTCCTTGAAAAAACCAAAAACCCAGAAAGAATTTTCATCCACCAGGGCGAGGATGGGCTTATTTGCCATGGCAGGCGAGCCGACCTGAAAATTGATGTTGGAGACATAGCCGTCCACCTCGGCGTAGACCTTGGTAAAGTCAAGATTCAACTCGGCCGCCTTCAATGACTCTTCGGCGCTGTCGATATCGGCAAGCGACTTGTAGTAGCTGGTCTCGTTTCGTACCAGTACCCTTTGCGAGACCGCGCCTCTGTCCTGTTTGTAAATCCGCTTGACCCGCTCGTACTCTATGCGGATACCCTTGGCCGATTCGAGCGTTCGCCTGAGTCTGGCCCTGGCCTGTTCGACCTTGATCCGGTACTGGGAGGGGTCTATTTCAAAGAGCAGGTCTCCCTTTTTCACTTTCTGATTATCAACAACGTGGATCCTGGTCACCAGACCCGTGACCCTGGGAGCGACCTGAATGACCTGGGTCCGCACCTGGCCGTCCCGGGTCCATGGGTTTTCGGTATAGGTTGTGTATTTCCGGTAGCCGAAAAAGAGGGCGGCGGCCAGAACAAGCAGCGTCACCAGCAGCCTGATTGTTTTTCCTGCCATGTCATTGTCCTTAAAACTTAATCCAGAAGGCGTCTATAAGCACCAGGTAGAGGGTCATGATGGCGATGAACACATACGCCGGTGCATAAAAAAAACGTGAAAGTTTGAGTTTATTGAGGATGATCACCGTCACCAGGGTGGCCACAAAGGCTGCCAGCAGGGCGGGCAGAAACGGGGCGATATACACATCACCGATGGCCAGTTCATGGGGGAATTTATTCATGATCATAAAACCCCCTGGGAATGCGCGTCATATCCTCATCAAGAAGGGTGCCCCAGTCGGTCCGTTCCCGCATTCTTTGCGCTGTCTTCCGGGAGATATAGGACCGGCCCCGGTTGATCTGCCAGCCGCCGCCCAGGGCCTTGTACAGAGCCACCGCATAGAGCGCCGCTCCGCCCTTGATGGTGGCGAAACGGTCCTGGACCAGGGTGAGCTTTTCAACCGTGGTCAACAACCGCTGGTAGCTGACCAGCCCTTCGTTGTACTGTATGGCGGAAAGGTTAAAGGCCCGCATGGTCGCCAGCAGCGCCTTTCGGTTCTGGTGCTGCTGCCGCAGGGTCAGGACATAACCGCTGAGCGTATCTTCGACCTCGGCCACGGCGGCAAGAACGGCCTTGTTATAGTTGACCAGGCTTTCCTCAAAAACGGCGTCCTGCAATCGTATCCTGTTTTTTATCCGTCCATAATTAAAAATATTCCACGAAAAAGAAGGGCCGATAACGACAGCCAGCGGTTCGGTCCCGGTGAGCCAGGCGCCTGCCTTGTCGGTGTTGTTGTAGCCGATATTGCCAAAGAGGCTGAAACCTGGATAGAGATCAGCCATGCCTGCTCCCAGTCTGGCGCTGTTAACGTGGACGGTGTACTCCGCAACCTTGATATCGGGCCGGCGGGTGATAAGATCGGCGTCAATGGCAAACCCGGGATCCAGGGAAGGCACAGGGACCAGGTTCGCCTCAAACCGGTTTCCCTTTGATGACGAAAGCTGTATCACACCCTGCCGCCGGGTCAGAAAAGCGGCGTCGGCGGCCTCCGGTTCGGTTCCATCCCTGTTCAGTATTTCCATTACATCGGAGACTTCCATGTCGAGCAGCAGGGCAAGGGCGTTGGCGGCCTTGACCTGGTCAAGCTGGATGGCGGCAATGGCCGCGCGAGTGGAATACAGCTGACTGCGTGCCTGCTGCATATCCAGCTCGGAAACATTGCCCGAATTGAACTGCACCTCGGTCATTGTCACGACCCGTTTCTGGATGTTGACGTTGCGGCGGGCATAGATGAGACGTTCCTGGGCGGTGCGATAGCTGATATAGTTCCGGGCCACTTCCGCGATGACCGAGACCATGATATTGTCATACGAGGCAACCGATGCATAGAGGGCGGCCCTGGCCGCCTCGATAGCCCGCCCATATTTCCCCCACAGGTCAAGCTCCCAGCCCATATCAAAGTTCACACCCACGGAATTGAAATCCATCAGACCGGAGTGGGTCGACTCGGCCCTGCCTGAAAGGGTCTGCTTCTGCGGCAGGGCAAATCCCCGGCTGATGCCCAGCACGGCCCGTGCCTGGGCAATGCGCAGCCCGGCGCTTCTGATATCAAGGTTGCGGCCGTAGACCTTTTTGACAAGGCTATTGAGGGTCGGATCGTTGAAGGTGCGCCACCATTTGATGATCGACTCGTCATGGGCGGCATGGTTGTTCTTCCATTTTCCGGGGACCGGCGGATTGGCAATCCCCGTGAAATCCGGCCCCAATCTGGTGCAGCCTGCTGGCAGGAGCAGGATGAAAACCGCCGTCATAAAAACTGCAATGGAATGAGTAAACGATTGCATCAAAATCTGGTCTCGGTAAGTACGTCAAGGTTTAGCGCTGCCAACCGGTCATGCAGGGCGATGAGCGCGGCCAGGATACTTTTTTGCAGGGAAAGGTGCTCATAAAAGGCAAGCACTGTTTCCCGGTCATGGGCGTCGGCCGCCCGGCCTGAGAAAAAACGCTGAAGCTCCTGCTCAATCATGGCCGTAATGCGCTCTTTGTGCCTGCTCAGGTTTTCCTTATCCGTCACTTTTCCACCCGGATTGCGCTGGAGCAGCGGTCCCACAACCGGTTGTAACTGCACGACATGTGCCCTGATAAGCGGATTGTCCAGGAATCGGCGCTCCTCGCGGCTCTGGATCAGCAGCAGGTGGGCAAGAGCCTCGCAGTCTTTACCAAACTGCGCCGCTTTTTCCCTGGGAAAAGCACTGAAAAAACGGCCGTCAATCTGTCCGCCCCAAAGCCGCATCTTTTCAACGGTGTTGAGCAGGTGCATTTTTGCATAGCCAGCCATAATATCATCGAGAAGGGTTGCCCTGCCCAGGACCTTTTTTGTATTTCCGGCAAGCAAGAAGCGGCAAAGGGTAAAAAAACGTTTTTCCAGGATGAGAAAGAGATGTTCCGGTTTGGTTGAAAAGGGCAGGTAGTAAAAGATCAGCAGAAGAAACAAAAAGGTGTAAAAGAAAAGCAGCATTATCAAAAAGCCGTCAAAGGCATAGAACATCTGGTTGCTGATATTGAGCAGGACAATGCCGATGAGAAAGAGGGCCGCAAGATCGGCAATAATAAAATAAAAACCGATAAAGGCGTAGGAAAACAGAAAAAGAGCAAGTTCCCAACCGGTGGCAAGATGGGGCAATATCAGGATATAGGCCAGCATGGAGAAGATAAACGAGATGGAATAGACAACAATCATCATCTGGGGTTTGACCGGGCTGAAGGTGGTGATAACGCTCAATCCGGTTGCCATGGCCACGATGAAAAATCCGGCCGGAGGATTGGTGGTAATCCAGAGCAGGGTGGCGCACCAGAAGATGAGAAAACTCAACACCGCTCCCTTGATATCCTCCACATCCAGCCAGAGAAACCGGGAAGCTTTCATCCCCTTTTCATCCAGAAAGCGGGTGGGCGCCGGACCGTTGAGGGCGTTAAGTTTTACGGCCAGCCGTCTCAGGGCCGCATGCAGGTTGGCCAGCTGGTTTACCGCGCTGGTCAGGGAGGCGGCCTCAAGAGGAGCGCGTGAGGCAAGCGCCTCCATGTCAAAGAGCGGGGTACACTCAGGCGGAACCGGGATCTTTACTTCCCCATGCCAGCCTTTGCAGACGGCCGCAAAAAGAGATTCCGTCTCCTCGATAAGATCCGGGTAATTGTGCACAACCCCGGACAGGGCCGCAGACAAACGGGCATCTCCAAACATGGCCCCCAGGGCGAGGGCCTCGGCGACCCGCTCAAAATCGGCAACAACGCTCTGCCACTGGCGGCAGCTCAGACCGCTTGCAAGACTGCTGCCGATATTGGCAACGGAATTTTTCAGCTGCCGCATCCGGGCAAACATCTCTTCCTGCTTTTCCTGTTGTTCCCGGGCTGGCCTGTGACGTGCCTGGAAAACCTCATGCAGTATCCCGGTCAGGGCTGCCGCCTGCCCGCGGCTGGTGTCCCTGAGGCTGACCGGCCAGAGAAACACACCGACCAGGGTATAGACCGCAATCCCGAAAACGGTCATCATGGTTTTATCAACGCCGTAGAGGAAGACGTTGTCCACCGCCCCGTTTTTAAACATGGTCATCAGGGTGATGGCGCCGAGCAGAAATATCGTCATATCACCCCGAAAGGCACGGGCCAGATACAACATGACAGTCACGACAATGGAAACACCGGCAAGGTAGAATACCCGCTCCTGGGGGAAGAGAGCGATCAGCATCATGCCAAGGACCGCCCCGAGAACGGTGCCGATGATGCGCAGCATGCCCTTGAGGATGGAATCTCCCAGCGAATCGGTCACGGCAATAAAGATGATGGTCGTTGCCGCGGTCATGACGTTGCCCCATCCCTGCGAAAAGGCGATAACATAGACCAGTGTCAGGCTCAGGGCCGCCTTGATCGCATGTTTCATTTTCGCGGAGAGGGAAAAAGAGGGCAATTTTGAGAAAAACCATGCCGGGACGGTGGTCGTCTGCGGAGTTGTCGACGCTGCCGTCCCCATCTTATCTCCCCCGACGCTGCTGCTGGACGGCGCTGATACGCAGACTGATCAGGCTGGAAACGATAATGGCGACATAGAAGACACCGAGGATTGCCTCCATGGAGATGAAGAATTCAGCGATATGATTGGCGGGCAGGATATCCCCGTATCCCAGGGTGGTCAGGGTGACAAAACTATAGTAGGCGAAGCGGCAGAAGCCCTCCTTCCAGTTGGTCACCTCCAGGCCGCTGAAGGCGGTTGGGTCCAGGCTGATGATGAGCATGTAAATCACCGCCCAGATCAAGCCGATCAGGATATAGAGCGTCAGGGAACCGATGATCTTGTTGCCGTCGATATCACCGACAAACAGGACCTGACGAAAGGCCATGACAAAACAGCCTATAAAAAAAAGCAGCAATGTGGAGAGGACGAGCAGGAGATAAATTTTTTCGTTAAAAAAGGTGTCAAGGGCGGAGAGAACAATAAAAAGCGGTATGAGGACGTAGATGGTCCGTTTCCAGGCGATCCTGGTCTGAAGAGATTTAAAACTTGCAAGCATCATCAGGATAATGATGAGGCTAAAAGCCTCCTTACTGAAAAGATTGGAAAATTCCGCAACCACAGCGGCTGTAAACAGGAAAAGGATCAGGGAAATAAACAGGTAGACAAAGTTATTATGGCTGCTCAATGGTTTCATTGTGTCTTGTCGGCATCGGCTTTGTCTTTTAATTTGTGGTTACATTTTGTTGTACGGTTTTCCGGACCGGGCCGGATCAAAACAGACGTGAATTCGTCAGGCGGTTCATGATTGTTGACCAATAGAGTTCAAACTTTGGTTTCAGGGGTTCCATCAACACCTTGTTGCCGTCGGGATTGAAAATAAAGAGGAGCAGGTCACCATATTTTTTTTCCAGAGAATGTCGATCGACCTTCACCAAAGGGCAGGTTTTTCCATGGCTGGTGTCGGCGATGCGTTTTTTGACCTTTGCAAGCAGAATTTCATTACGGAAAGCACTGCAATTGATCGCCTCATCCCAGGTCGGATCGACATAATCCCGCCAGTCAAACTCTTTCATCAGGTGCCATTTCCTGTCGATACACTGCACAAAGGGTTTGTCCACGCTCACGCCGGTAATCGGATCGGCTTTTAATTCCAGAATTGCGTTCCAGAAACGAAGTCCGTTCAGATTGGCCGCCAGGTCGGCATAGGAAAATACGCCGGTGGTCAACTCTCCATAAAAGGTGCTTTCGCTCAGATCTCCGAACTGCAGCGCCGAGTATTCATCGATAGAGGAATACATCTCATAGTAGGAAAGACCTTCCGTAAAAAAATGACCGAACTTATCGGCCCCGAGATATACGTCTCCGATGCGCAGCAATACAGCAAGATGCTTGGTAAGGGAAATAGTGGGGGATTCCGTAAATTCAAAATCGCGATAAATGGATTTGTCAAAGGCGACCCGAATCGTGTCCAGGTCCATGCTGTCGGTAACAAGCGCCTCCAGTTTACCAACGATAAAACCTGTCAGTTTTTCCTTGAGCGCATCAAACAGGCGTGCCTGATTGCAGTAATCAACCCCCTGTTCATCACCAAGCTGAAACAAGGAGCTCTCATTTGCGGTAACCAGGGCCTCGGCCAGCCAGCGATTGACGACCAGGTTCAGGGCAGGACGGGAATCAGCAAGCTCATGCCTGTTGGTGAAACTGTCCACCTCGGCCGACCAGGCGGCAGGGGGAACAAACAAACCGGGCATGATCAATGCAAGAAATACGATGACAGTGTATCTTTTCATAAAGATCAGGCTGTAGAGGATACGAAAAAATAAAATAATACGCTGTTTTTGTTACAAATTCAAGGAAAAATCAGCCTGGGCGGACCGGAGCGGGCCAAGACTTCCGGGGAGAATAACGGCCCAAACCAACAACACCTCGCGACCTGTTGCCGGCCGGAAAACGCACATTAACAATAGTCAAATCCTTTCCCTGGGCGGCTGATCCCGCAACTGAGCAGGGAAATATTTTCAAGAATAATCATTCTCAAATAAATAACGAATAAGGTTAGACTTTGTGAGCGTAGCGAACCAAAGTCTGAACCGTTTGTTGGGCAAGCCCGATTATATTAGAATGACAAATTTTAACAGGGAAGCGACTTTAATCAGGCGGGAGCGAGGGCGTAAATTTCTGGCATGAATCTTGCTAATTGAAAATATCTTGTTTGCCGATATTTCAATAAGTTAGCGGGAGTGATGATTGACAAAAAAAATAGCCAAGTATTCTGATCCTTCATTCATAATGCTTATGTGTTGACACGGTCTTCGTAAATCATTTTTATCATCTCGTACGAAGACACTACTATTCATAGTAGCAGATGTCAAAGGACATTTTTTCAGCGTAGAATCGCTCTGATACATACGTCTGGCTTGAAGTCAGAGGCTACGTACGAGCAAATAGATTTTTTTTTTGATTTCCCTATTGTCTGCCGCGCAGCGGCTTCGTCCAACAACTGTATTTGCGTGGATTTTATGTAACCGGTCCCGGGATAGAATAAATCAGAATAAATGGGGTCAGAAATAATTTTACTCTGACCCCTTTTATTATGACCCCTTTTATTACTTGATGGTTTTATGAAGGCCTGCCGGTTGGATGAACGAGGGAAGGTGGTTGCGTCTATTTAGGGTGCCATGAATAATTTACAATTGACAGTCCGCAAAGGATTTCACTATAGAGTACTTATGTGAAATATTTAGGGAACGATGAACAAATCCTTTCTGTTTTTTGGCGCTACTCGTAAAAGTAATTTCTGATCACCTCACCATCACCTTCAGCCCAAAAAAATACATAATATGAAAGACAAAACATCTTTTCTTCCCCAAAGGCTGAGCCTGAAGATTTTTATATTTTCCTCCCTGCTTGGTGTATCTGTTATCACTTTTTTCCTTATATTCCTTATCACCACCACTACCTTTCAGAAAGCATACATCAAGCAGTCAAATGATATATCACAAGCTATTTCAAGTCAGATTACTGCTTCTCTGTTACAACTCATGAAAAAAGGTTGGTCCATGCGGGAACTTGAACATTTTATCCAGCCTTTTATTTCAGCCAACCACGATATTCCCCTGAAAGTAACGATCTACTGTTCCGATCCTGTCAAACAACTTTTTGGGACGATTGACACGGATGTTCCCGACGTGGTCACAGACAAGGTGATGCAAAGTGGGGAATCAGTATCCATTGAAGAAAAATATTCCATCAGGCAGGTTACCGCGATCAAAGCCAAGGAGAAGTGTTTGAGCTGCCATATAAATGTGAGCGTGGGAGAGGTGATGGGGGTTCTCGATATTTACCAGGATATCGGCCCTGTCATTTCTAAAATTTACAAAAAATTCCTGATTCTTTTCCTGCTGCTCTCTCCCCTGCCGTTCATAGTAGCCGTCCTGATTTCGCGTTATTCCAGCAAGAAAATTGAAAATTCCACGACTCTCCTGCAAAACAATATCAAAGGCATTAACAGTGTTCAGGATCTGACAACCTTCGAACGCTCATCAGACAGAACCGATTTTGTGGAACTCAACCATATTTTATCGGAATTCAACCTACTTGCCGACAAGATCAAAGACATCGCCATTGATAAAAAACTGCTTGAGTTTGAGGTAAGTCTTCTCGAAAAATTCATTATTACCACGGAAGTCGTCCGGGACTGGAAAGAACATGTTTCCAACCTCCTTATCCAGGTCAATACGATCATGGATGCCTATGCGCTTTTCACTATATTCAAGGTCGGGGAAGAGACCTATGATCTTGAGATATTCTGGTTAGGCAAACCTTCACCCCAGACAAAAAAAAGATTTGACGACATCGTCAGGAAGAGAATTGCCGAAGACCCGCGGGTGCATTTTTTGACCAGTATCACCGTCAATCACAATATTGCTGATTACCTTGCTCCGGAAATTGATATCGAGGAAAAGAGTATCGACCTGCAGATAAAATCTATCTTCCTTGAATCTCCGCAGATAGGCGGCGTAGTCGGTATCGGGCTGCAGTCTATAGACTCCCGTGATGATGGCCGCTCCCTGGTTATTGAGGGCATTCTGACCACCCTGATAAATGTAGTCGGTTCGGTCAAGGCTATCGACAAGTATACGAAAGATGTAGAGTATTACGTTACCAGGGATCCCCTTACCAACCTCTACAACCAGCGGGTATTCTGGGAACTTGCCGGTAACGAGCTGGTTCGTACCAAGCGCCGCAACCATAAGTTTGCCATCCTGGTGATTGATTTAGATAATTTCAAAATGATCAATGACCGCTACGGTCATGTATTCGGTGATTCTTTTCTGCAGTTTTTTGCCCGCCAGATCCAAGACGTTTTACGGGATGGAGATATCCTTACCCGCTACGGCGGTGATAAATTTGCCGCCATTCTACCGGAAGCCGACATGGATCAGGCGCATGCAGGGGCTATGCGGGTGCTGAACGCCCTTAAGGAAGTTGTTATTGATGCCCCGGACAGGACAAAATTAAAGGCGACAGTTTCGATCGGGCTGGCCATATTCCCCGATCATTCAAAGGATGTCAACTCGCTGTTCACGATAGCAGACAACCTAATGTCCAAGGCCAAGAAAGCTGGAAAAAACAGGGTTGGGATTCCAACCGACGCCGATATCAAGGAAGCTCTCCGGGCCATGGAGGAACGGTCGCTGTTCATACTCAACCTGCTGGAAAACGCGGAAAAAATAATTCCATTATTTCAGCCGATCATGAGCATCCACGACAACTCTATACATATGCATGAATTGTTGATGGGTATCCGGCATGAAGGCAAGATTCTGCCCGCCTCTTCCTTTATCGAGACAGCAGAGAAAATGGGAATCATCAGTCAGCTGGACTTTATCGTTATGGGAAAGGCCTTTAAGGAAGTACGGAAAAAAAACTATCAGGGCAAGCTTTTCGTGAATCTGTCACCCAGTTCACTCATCTTGAGCGAGTATATCAACAATGTAAAACAGCTGGCCGCTGACAACAAGATTTCTCCATCCCAAATCGTTTTTGAGATTACCGAGAGGGAGGCAGTCAGCAACAGGGTACTTCTGGAAAAATTTTCCCGGGATTTGAAGAATGAAGGGTTCAAGTTTGCCATTGACGATTTCGGCTCGGGCTTTTCCACCTTCCAGTACCTCAAGCTGTTTCCGGTCGATTTCATCAAGATTGAAGGTGAGTTCATCATCAATTCACCAAAAAAACACATGGATAAAATATTTGTCAAAAACATTATTTCCCTGGCCAGGGATCTTAAAATCAAGACGATTGCCGAGCATATTGAGACTGTGGAAATTCTACAAATGGCCCAGGAGCTGGGCGCCGATTATGCCCAGGGCTATTATATCAGGAAACCCGGCCTTGAAATTCAGTGATGGCTAAAACGACCTGCGGGGAAAAATCACATGGTAGTTCCGGGGACAGTATATACATTTCTAGCATACGCTCATCTATTGTATATACTGTCCCCGGAACTACCCGCAACCTGTTCCCGGCCGGAAAATGCACATTAACAATAGTCAAATCCTTTCCCTGGGCGGCTGATCCCGCAACTGAGCAGGGAAAATATTTTCAAGAATAATCATTCTCAAATAAATGACAACTGTATTTGCATTCGATTTTACGTAACTGGACCCAGGATAGAATAAATCAGAATAAATGGGGTCAGAAATAATTTTACTCTGACCCCTTTTATTGCCTTTTATTACTCTTCCTGCACGATCAGATCGGGTAGTTCCGCTGACAGTCTGCTTCGTACACCTTGCCTGTGGGCCTGGATCCCCGCCTGCGCGGGGATGACGAGCAGGGAATCCCCCCTTACTCAGCTCTCCCCTTTGCAGAGTACCTTGCCACCT
>DRLX01000395.1 GCA_011322715.1 Desulfobulbaceae bacterium | reverse complement strand
GATACCGGAGAACCGGTGGATAAAGATGGTGGAAATACCAAGGATCCGGGCAATGGCGCAGGCATGCTGGGAACCGGCCCCGCCAAATGTTGCGAGCACATGCTCCTTGATATCAAAGCCGCGCATCACCGATACCTCGCGGATGGGCCGCACCATGACCTCGTTGGCAACGTCCAGAAAACCAAGGGCGGTTTCCTCGACCGTAAGCGGCGCCTGGCCGCTGTCCGCGTAATACCGGTTGATGCGGCCGGTCATCTCTTCCATGGCTGCGCGGGCCGCCTGGACATCCAGGGGCTGGTCTTCGTCCTGGCCAAAGATATGGGGGAAATAGCCTGCCTGCAGACGGCCAAGAATCAAGTTGGCGTCGGTGATTGCCAGGTGGCCGTTTTTCCGGTAACAGACAGGACCGGGATGGGCGCCGGCCGATTCCGGGCCGACCTTGAACATACCGTTTTCAAAAAACAGGCGGGACCCGCCGCCGGCGGCCACTGTCCTAATATCAAGCTGGGGCGCCTGAATACGGACTCCGGCGGTCCGGGACTCAAAGGTCAGATCCGGTTCACCGTCGTAGCGGGACACATCCGTGGAAGTGCCGCCCATGTCAAAGCCGATCACCGGACGTCCGGTCTTTTTGTTATAGGTTGTCAGGCCATAGCCGACCACACCACCCGCCGGGCCGGAGAGAATGGCCCGGCTGCCGGTAAAACTTCCGGCCGGGGCCAGACCGCCGTCCGACTGCATGAAAAGCAGGTTGGTGTTATCCAGCTCACCAACAAATCCACGCCTGAAACCGGACAGATATTTGCGGATATGGGGAGTGAGATAACCATCTACCATGGTGGTGTCACCCCTGGGCACCATCTTGACAACAGGCATGACCCGGGAGGAAAGGGAAACCTGGGTAAAGCCCATCTCCCGTGCCAGCCGCCCCACCAGTTCCTCATGTTCCGGCCAGCCATACCCATGCAGAAAGACAATCGCAAGGCCGGTGATACCCTGGTCAAGAAGAGGTTGTAACTGCGCCCGCACCTGATCGGGATCAGGACCAGCCACAATAACAAACCGCTCGCCGGTACGGCCGGTGACGACCTCAAGACCGGACTCATCTTCATCCGCCTGCAGCAGCCGGACCCGCTCCGCTACCTCGATCACCTCTTCATAGAGCAGATCCGGCTTCTCGATCTTCAAATCAAAGAGATCAGGACGTTCCTGGGAACCGATACGAAGAATATCCCCAAATCCCCGGGTAGTGACCAGGGCTGTGCGGGCGCCCTTGCGCTCAAGCAGGGCATTGGTTGCCACTGTCGTGCCCATGCGGATCCACTCGATCCGGGAACCATCGACCAGTCCCTCTATCTCCTCTATCCCGTGGGCGGCCAGAATCCGCCTGATTCCCTCTCTTGGCGCATCCTCATAGTTGTCGGGGTCTTCGGACAGCAGCTTGACCACGCTAAAGCCCGGCTCTCCCGGCACCTCGGCATAGACATCGGTAAATGTACCGCCCCGATCAATTGAAAACCGAAAATACGTATTTATCGTCCTGTTTCTTCCGTCAGTATATATCATGAAACACCTCTCCTCTCTCAAACCGACCAATGATGGATTATGCCTGCAGCGCAACCATTTCCAGTCAAAGAAAGGTCGAAATTGATTTTTCCCTTAATGCCTGGTACCTTATTACCGATAAATACTGAAAGTATTTATCAGTTAGGACTCGCTCAAGAACTGAACCGAATCCTTACCATTTTACTCAATGGACGGAGAAAAATGAACGCCTCAACACAGGAACGAAGATCATCGGCCCGTATTCCCGCAGACACCCTGCATCAAATCTCTTTTGAAGATACCGCTTCAATTGACGTTAAAGTAGCACCGACCGAAGGCACCTATGAACAGATTGCCTCCCTGCGGGACATCCACAGCAGCGGCATGTGCTTTCTGCTGACCGAACATATTTTAAAAGAGGATGACATCATCCATATAGATACCATGCTCGGCGATTTCGCCTTTGAAAGTGACGCCATTGTCCGCTGGACCATGGGCAGTTTTGTCGGAGTGGAATTCCTGGACAGCCGTGCCCGTAATGCCGCTTTACTGGCGGAACTGTACACGGAAAAACTTCTGCGCTATCTTGATGAACCGGAACAGTAATCCTGTCGGTGCCGTCCTTCTTGTCCTGATAGCGGCCCTCTGCATGCCGGGAGCGATTTTTACCCGGGCCCAGGCCGCAGCCACAGTGGAAACGGTCACCATCGACGGCATTAAATACCCGGTCCCGGAACCTTGGCAGGGGCATAAAATGGAGGGGCCAAGCTGGCTTTCGGTACCGCCTCTGGTCCGTGTTCCCAAAAACCTTGTTGAAAATAACGGAGAAGTCTATCTTCTGCCTGCAGCCGAACATGCTCTTGTCGCCATGGCCGCAAAAGCGGAACAGGACGGCATTCACCTTGTTATTGATTCGGCATATCGCAGCGTTTCTTATCAAAGAAAAGTGTACCACAGGCAGATGGAAGAGGGAAAAACCTTTTCCCAGGTGGCCCGGTATGTCGCCCCGCCCGGCTACTCCGAACACATGCTCGGCCTGGCCGTTGATTTTTCTC
Organism: Desulfobulbaceae bacterium; assembly: GCA_011322715.1. Lineage (GTDB taxonomy): Bacteria > Desulfobacterota > Desulfobulbia > Desulfobulbales > Desulfobulbaceae > DRLX01. The sequence continues at coordinate 56 of DRLX01000395.1, read as the reverse complement.
CCAGCGACTGGCGCTTTGCCAAAACACCTGCCTATCATTGGCTGAAAAAACACGCT
>DRLX01000394.1 GCA_011322715.1 Desulfobulbaceae bacterium | reverse complement strand
GTATCGATATATTCTCGGTCATTCTCCATTTCATTTTCTCCCAGTATCATGCAGGTTACCTTGAACTCATGGTAGCGATCAGACAGGGTAAGACATCCGTTATCCCAGTTATCTTCCAAAAGCTGCTGCCAGCATTTCCCAAGTATTTTGTGGAATTCGAACTCAACATGTCCCAGCCTGTTTTCTCTTACATCCCAATCTTGCCGGTACAGTAGTTTATTTGCCAGGTTCCAGATCTGCTGAGCCGCATTGATCATGGTTGGATCTGTATGATTATCAACCTGTTTTTTCTTTCTTTTCTTCCTGTTCGGAGCGTTAAAAAGATGGCTTTTGCCGACCTGAAGCTGCTGAATTGTTTGATCAGCCATCTGAGCGAGTATTCGGGCACGGTTTTCGATTTGGGCATCACTCCCCAGCCATGTATATTGAAAAAAACCTCGTACATCCTGTTTCTTGGGAAAATATTTAAGCAGAAATAAGGAACGTCCCATTTGATCACCGGAAGGGACCTCATGGGATAATGATTCCCGGGCCTGTAAGGTTAGTGACGGATGCTCAGAGGCAACAGTCAAGGCGTACCAGTCCGGCCTGGAATATCCATGATAGGGGAGATGAAACTTTTTTGATTCTTTATCGTTTTCATTGTACTCAGGACCATGGCCTGCTACAGCAGGATGATCTTTTTTTTTATACATCTGCCCCATTATTCCAGCATACTTTACCTGTCTGCGGAGCGGTTTGTATTGCAAAATCATTTCGTAGGCCGCAGAGTCTTTCAACAACCAATAGGAAGTGAAAACCCGACCGTATTCACCTGAAATATCGCAGTACCCATACTCAGGCGGCTCCAGGACCATTGCCCTGGCCAGGAAAAAGCGGCTATTAGCCGTACCCCGAATCTTTTTTTTGCCATTCAGATATATCCAGCACGGAGGGCGGTCATCGGCTTCAAGGCCTCTATTGTTTCGGCACTGTGAGACCCACGGTAACGGCTGCAGGGGTTTCCAGAAAGGGGAATAACCGGGCAGAACAGAGCCAAATAATTGTTGCCGCATGGTAGCGCCCGACCGGAAGTGGAGTACTGCCCTGCCTGCCAGATTGCCTATGGACCAGTACCGGGCGCCTCCCTTTGGCAAACAACAAGAGGTATAGAGGTAAAGAGCGGTAAGATCCGGGCCAAGTCGCCTTGGTGGCGGGCACATGCCCCGCAGTCCTTTGGCTGTGGCCCCATTAACATTGGGAATAAACGGCCAGATAAGACGGGCTATGTCCATTTTTTTGCCGTTGTTTCGCCAGGCGGTTGGAACTTGCATAAAGGCACTGGGGCCGAGCAAAGAAAAACCGTTTATTCTTTTAAGCCGGCTGCAGATCCGATCAAGAAGCGGCTGTATGTTTTCCGCGTTCTGACTCTCAAGCAGTTTTCGGAAATTTCTCTTACTCAGGCCTCCGGGCCAGATAGTATCAACAACAACCTGGAGAATAGATGCCAGTAATTCGTTTTGAATGGGGGCAAGGTAACCGGGTACAGGGGCGGGAGTCAGCAGGGTGTCGCAACGCAGGACATCAGGTAGAGACAAGCGGATAGTATCGCCTGTTTCGTCGGCAAAGGCCCATATTCTCCCTGATGATAAACTCAGCTCATTCATTTGTGTTCCTGATTATTCAATACAGGGCAACACTATCTCAGCACCATATCGTCTAAAAATCGTTATCGGTATTATCCGGCTAATGATGCTTACCCGGCTTATGATAGTTCGATCATGATATTTTTCAACACAATATCCGGCAGGTAGGACACTTATATTTCTTCATTGCGAGCAGAAAAAATCACTTTTCTCTTGCGAAGGATATGGCAGATATAGGCGCTGACATTACCAAACCCTCTTTCATCAGACTCAAATTTTATCTCCCGGCGGAGGTCTTTTGGGATGGTTAGGAGGAATTTTCCCATTTCCACCTTGGGCTTTTCGGCTTTGGTGGAATCCCGGCCACGGCTTTTTTTGTTTCCTTGCTCTCCCTGCTCGTAGAGATGCCCGACAAGGACCACCTTTTTCCCTTTGTTCTTTTTCTTTGCCATCAGCCGCCATCTTAATTTGGAATAATTCGCTCATGCCTTGCACCTGATTTGGGGGCACGAACAAAACATCTTAACCTGCTCCGAAAATGGGGTCAAGGTAAGATGGAAAAGACGATACACAGCAAGGCCTATCAGGCACTTCGGCAATGGCTGGTACAGGCGCGTCACGAAAAGAATCTGACACAACGGCAGCTTGCCGAATTACTTGATGTCCCTTATTCCTGGGTCGGCAAGGTAGAACTCGGTGAGCGGAGGCTGGATGTTATTGAATATGTGCGAGTGTGTAAGGCATTAAGTGTTGATCCCACCACAGGTTTAAGCTGTGTTATTCAACAGGAGAAAAGTTGAATAGGCGATGTCTTTCTAAGAGATACGAGAAGCTTGCTTCGAGCAATATGTTTTCATGTTAACCCAACTTCTTTTGAAAACGACTTCATCAAGTCATAGTAGGATGATTTAAGGGTTTTAGTTTCAGTAGGCTCATCTGAAATTATATCAAGCCATTTCTTATTATATGC
>DRLX01000393.1 GCA_011322715.1 Desulfobulbaceae bacterium | reverse complement strand
GGATACGAATATGCCACCAGGGCCGGTATTTCCATTTGTATCAACGATATGAAAATTCCTGTTCGTAAGGAAGAATTTGTTGAAGAATCGGAAAGAGAGGCGGCGGATGTTGATAAACAGTATTCCGATGGTTTGATTACCGATGGAGAAAAATATAATAAAATCGTTGATATCTGGTCAAAGGCAACCGACAAAATTACCAAAGAAATGATGGATGAAATGTCGGTGCAATATGTCCGCGACAAGGATAACAGCGTCCGGGAAATAAAGAGTTTTAACTCCGTCTATATTATGGCCGATTCCGGGGCTCGTGGTTCTAAAGATCAGATCAGGCAGCTTGCAGGAATGCGCGGCCTGATGGCAAAGCCATCCGGGGAGATTATAGAAACGCCTATTAAGGCGAACTTTCGCGAAGGATTATCGGTGTTGGAATATTTTATTTCCACCCATGGTGCGCGTAAAGGCCTTGCGGATACCGCGTTGAAAACAGCCAACTCCGGCTATCTGACAAGACGGCTTGTTGATGTCTCCCAGGATTCGACAATTGTTATGCATGATTGTGCAACCATGCGCGGTACCATGGCTGAGCCCTTGATTGAGGGCGGTGAAGTGATTGTTCGTATCGGCGAGCGAATACTCGGGCGGGTGGCCCTGGAAGATGTGATTGATCCGCATTCCGGGGAGATACTTGTCGGCATGGATGAGGAAATAACCGAGGAAAAGGTTGAGGCGATAGAGGCTGCCGGTATCGATCAGGTTATGATTCGTTCGGTGTTGACCTGTGAGGCAAAGCGTGGTGTTTGTGCAATGTGTTACGGTCGGGATCTTGGAAGAGGTCATATGGTCAATACCGGTGAAGCGGTAGGAATCATTGCCGCCCAATCAATCGGCGAGCCCGGCACCCAGTTGACCATGCGAACGTTCCATATTGGTGGTACGGCCAGCAGGTCTGTAGAACAAGCAGAGGTTCGAAGCCAGCGTGGTGGTATTGTTCACTACAAAAATCTCCATTCCGTTACCAACAGCGTCGGCAATGAGGTGGTTATGAACCGTAACGTTGAGATTACTATTCTTGATGAACAGGGGATTGATCGTGAACGTTTTCCGGTACCTTACGGTGCCGAGCTACAGGTCGCGGAAGGGACGAAAATCGATCCCGGCACCGTTATCGCAGACTGGGATGCCTTTTCCATACCTATTGTCGCCGAGGTCGGCGGTAAGATCAAGTATGGTGATGTTGTGGAAGGTGATTCCATGCAGGAAAGGGTTGACCAGATTACCGGCAAGGCGAGTAAGGTAATTACTCCCCTAACAGCCGGTAAACAGTTGACACCGAGAATTTCCATTAAGAATCCGGACAAGGCCAGGCAGACACTTAAATTGCCCAATAGTGATCTTGAGGCAAGATATCCCTTACCGGTTGGATCGGTCATAACCGTGGACGAGGGAGAAATTATTGAGCCGGGTACGGTTATCGCGAAAATCCCAAGGGAGACGACCAAGACTAAGGATATTACAGGTGGTTTGCCCAGAGTTGCGGAATTGTTTGAAGTTCGCAAGCCTAAAGAGCAGGCCATTATCAGTGAAATCGATGGTCGCGTCAGTTTCGGCAGGGAGTTGAAGGGAAAACGCAGAGTAGTTGTTACCCCTGAAACCGGCGAGCCGAAAGAATATCTTATTCCCAAGGCCAAGCACATCATTGTTCATGAAGGTGATTATGTAAAAGCAGGCGAGCAACTTATGGAGGGCTCCATTCTGCCCAATGATATTTTGCGGGTTCTGGGGGCTGAAGAGCTGGCCCGTTTTCTGGTCAATGAGATTCAGGAGGTTTACCGGCTGCAGGGGGTTAGAATTAATGATAAACACATCGAGACAATTGTTCGCCAGATGTTAAAAAGAGTCAAAATTACCGATGCCGGTGACTCCATCTTTATGCTTGATCAGCAAGTCGAATGGTGGAAATTTCGCGAGGAAAATGAGCGCCTGTTGGCGGAAGGATTGAAACCGGCAGCCGCAGAGCCGCTGCTTCTCGGGGTGACTAAGGCTTCGCTTTCAACGGATTCTTTTATATCCGCCGCCTCTTTCCAGGAGACAACCAAGGTGCTGACCAATGCCGCCATGCAAGGTAAAGTCGACGATCTTAGCGGACTTAAAGAAAATGTTATCATGGGGCGATTAATTTCCGCAGGAACCGGATTGCCGCAGTATCGGCTTCATCGGAAAGAAGCGTAAAAAATATTCTTGACATAGGGTGTTGACTGGTCTACTATTCCAATCTTTTGCGCTCCATCAATAATGATGGAGCTACTGTTTGCAGGCCTGCGCATATATTGATGCATGTCGGATTTTGTTATCAGCGAGATGCGAGTTGTTGTGATTGTTACCGGGGATATTCCGGGTCAGTCGTTTTGGTTTATATGAAAAGGAGTGGTTGGGATGCCAACAATTAATCAGCTTGTCCGGAAACGACGGAAAAAAATGACCAAACGGTCCAATACGCCTGCTTTGCAAAATTGTCCGCAAAAGCGTGGCGTGTGTGTTCGGGTTTATACGACGACACCGAAAAAACCTAACTCTGCATTGCGGAAAGTTGCCAGGGTGCGATTGACAAACGGTATTGAGGTGACCTCGTATATACCAGGTATCGGTCATAACCTGCAGGAGCATTCCGTGGTTCTGATTCGCGGTGGCCGTGTCAAGGATTTGCCGGGTGTTCGCTATCATGTTGTACGCGGAACGCTGGATACACTTGGAGTGAGTGACCGTCGTCAGGGTCGTTCAAAGTATGGCGCTAAGCAGCCTAAATAGGCTGGTGCGTCGGAGTTATTGGAGAAATAAAGGATGCCGAGGAAAAAACTAACTAATAAGCGAACGGTTGAACCTGATCCGACATATAATTCTGTGCTGGTATCCAAGTTCACTAATGGTCTTATGCTCGATGGTAAAAAGGCCCTTGCCCGGCGAATGTTTTATGATGCCATGGGAATAATCAAGGAAAAGTTGAGCGATGAAGAGCCGCTTGCCGTCTTCGAAGGTGCCATGGAAAATGTCAGGCCACGGGTAGAGGTAAAAAGTCGGCGGGTCGGTGGTGCCACGTATCAGGTTCCGATCGAGGTTCGTCCGGACAGGAGAAATGCGTTGGCGATTCGGTGGATAATTAGTTTTGCCAAAGGACGGTCCGGGCAATGTATGTCAGAAAAGCTGGCAGCCGAGCTGTTGGACGCATATAACAATCGCGGTGCATCGGTGAAGAAAAAGGATGATACTCATAAAATGGCGGAGGCCAACAAGGCATTTGCCCATTATAGATGGTGATGGTCTATGTTTTTTTGCCGTACGGCCGATTGTAGTTGACAGGCCGATGCTAAGGATGTAGATAGAGCAACATTTTTCCGATATATCGGATGTTGGTAAACACAAAGAGAATTGACAGTGGCTGGAGGAGGATCATTATCCAAACTGCGGAATATAGGCATCATGGCCCATATCGACGCAGGAAAGACCACCACAACGGAACGTATTCTTTTTTATACCGGTAGGTCCCATAAGATCGGTGAGGTTCATGATGGTACGGCCGTCATGGACTGGATGGAGCAGGAGCAGGAGCGTGGCATTACAATTACCTCTGCTGCCACTACCTGCAAGTGGACGGAACACACGATAAACATAATTGATACCCCAGGGCATGTCGATTTTACCGTTGAGGTTGAACGGTGCCTGCGGGTGTTAGATGGGGTCGTAGCTGTTTTCTGTGCGGTTGGGGGTGTTGAGCCCCAATCCGAAACAGTGTGGCGACAGGCTGACCACTATCGCATACCGCGGATAGCATTTATCAATAAAATGGACCGTACAGGTGCCGATTTTGATAAATGCATTGCGGAGATAGAGGAACGTTTAGGTGCCGCCCCTGTTGCAGTAACACTGCCGGTCGGCAGTGAGGATACCTTTTCAGGGGTCATTGATCTGGTCACGCAGCGCTTGTTGCGCTTTGATGAGCAATCCCAGGGCCTGAATGTTATCGAAGAGGTAATCCCCGACGATTTACTCGAAAAATCATCGGCCGCACGAATGGCACTCCTCGAGAAGTTGGCCGACTTCGATGAGGATGTCATGGAAAAATATTTGAATGATCAAGAGATCGCTCCCGGTGAGATGTATCGAGCGCTGCGTAAGGCAACGCTTTCACTAGAGTTGGTACCTGTTCTTTGTGGTTCCGCCTTTAAGAATAAAGGCGTTCAACCGCTTTTAGATGCTGTATGCAGGTACCTTCCCTCACCCGTTGATGTTCCCCCGATTGAGGGGACGGATAAGAACGGTGCGCCGCTTATCCGAAAGCCTGAGAGGAGTGAAAAATTCTGTGGGCTTGTTTTCAAGCTGCAGGCGGATCCTTTTGTCGGTAATTTATCATTTATCAGGGTATATTCCGGAACCCTGCATACCGGTGACAAGGTATTCAATCCGTTGAAACGGAAAAAAGAAAAGATCTCGAAACTTATAAAGTTGCATGCCAATAAACGCGCAGAGGTCGATGGTATAGGACCTGGAGATATCGGCGCCATCGTTGGTTTGAAATTTACCACGACAGGGGATACCCTATGTGCTGCAGGTGATTTTATCGTTCTTGAGGCGATGGATTTTCCTGAACCGGTTATTGGAGTGGCCAT
>DRLX01000392.1 GCA_011322715.1 Desulfobulbaceae bacterium | reverse complement strand
CGGTTTGTTCCTGCCGGTTCCATCAGGGTCTTGGCCTATACGGCATGGCTACCGAACTGGGCATTCTCCATAAGGCGAACCATGGCGGCGGCTGATAAAGAAAAAATTGTCAAGGCCATACGGGAAATTCCTGAAAACAGCCCGGTTCTCAGGGCATTGCGCATCAAAAAGTTCCGGCCTGCCAGGGACAGTGATTATGATGTCATACGTAGGGCGGCAGGTCTTCCCTTATCATCATCTTCACCGGAACCGGCAAGCTAACCCTGAAAATACCCCACAGATCAAGGCTATTTTCATCGCTCGAAAGTTACGCTTATCTGTTGTGGCCGTGACGGTATAATTCGGAGTCTTCACTATGTTCCGCTTACCTGGTCCAGCCATACCGGTTTATGTTTATCCCGGACTCTCAACGTATTATTAAGACGATTTTAACATTCACTCTCGCATCAAACCTTTGAATAATCATACAATGAAAAAATCAGTTATCCTTGCCTTACTCCTCTGTTCTTTATGCAGTACCACCGTTTTTGCTCAGGAATATAAATTATCCATATTGCCGCGATATTTTCCTGAAAAATTAACCGCAATGATGACGCCTCTTGCCGATTATCTGAGCAAGCAGACCGGGCTTGTCATTAAACCTGTTTTAACCGATAACTTTGCCGATTATGAAACGCAGCTTCTGAAAGGGGGGATCGCCATAGGCTATGAAAATCCCTTAGTCTATGTTAATGTGTCATCCGCCCATGAGGTTCTTGCCAGGGCGGTCAAGGGAAAGGGCGGTGATAAATTCCGCGGTATTATTATTACCAGGCCTGATTCCGGCATCACAAAATTATCCGCCCTGAAAGGAAAGAATATTATGATCGTCGGCAAAACATCCGCCGGTGGCTATCTTTCGCAGAAACTGACTCTCAGGAAAAACGGGATTAATGTTGATAAAGACTGTCAACTCAGTGTGGCGGCGGACAACAGGCAGGAAAATGTGATTATTTCGGTAAGCATAGGTGATGTTGATGCCGGTTTTATTCGTGAATCCGCTTTGCATAAGGCTGATCAGTTTATCATGCCGGGTTCCATCACTTCCATAAAAGAAACTGCATGGCTGCCGAATTGGGCATTTTCCGTCAATAGAAACCTGCCGCAGGATGTAAAGATTTCATTGCAGAAGGCAATTCTCAAACTGCCTCGTAACAGTGATGTCCTGCAGGCCATGGGACTTACCTCTTTTGTTTCCGCATCTGATGCCGATTATGATATAATGCGAAAGATTATTGAATAGCGACGAATCTGTTGCAGTCGGAGGAGTATCCTGTCTTTTTCTCAATATTCGGAACTTAATTACCGTTTCTTCCGGTGTTGAGGTTTATCTGAAGATCCTTTAAGGCAGGATTTTCCCATGCCGGAGCATGGGCTTTTCCTGTTTTTTTGTGGCCGGCAATTTTGTCCAGCCATGCTGGTTTATCCGGCATCATGGCTCTATTGACAATCTCTCTTGTTGTTGAGCAATGGCTGGAATAAAAAAATTGTGGTGAGCTTTTGTTCACTAAGTACATCTAACTTTTACAGAAGTCTTTTTCAGGAACCTGTTTTTTATGCTTATCCCGGAAGAACAGCCATACTTAGCCGGACTCAACAGTTATTATCTGACCATTGATAGATTTGTTGAACACTTACAGGGTGAAATCGGTTCCGGCTGTCTCTACTGTCAATCAGCCGGGCAGGAGGTTCTTGTTTATTTTGATGAACATGAAATCATTCGGGGAGTTATTCAGACAAACGGAGAGCAGGCCTACACAACCAGCGAAATGGATCCCGTTCTCCAGTCGTTAGCCACAACCAATTTTTTAGTCACCGTTTATTTCCTTGAACCAAATGCTATTTTTTTCTGGGGCCAAATACCGCCCTTTAAAAGGGCGCAGAAGGAATTACAGTCCGTTGATATTCGATTACCGGATCTGCTCTTTCGCTTAAATGCAAAAAAAATATTTGGTTTTGTCAGGGTAAAACTCATAGGGCGCCGGGAACGGGCACTGTTGTTCCTGCACAAGGGGAAACGTCTCGGTGGTTCTTATTCCTGGGGAAAAGGTGGGTTGGATCCATCGGATAACAATTATAATAAATTGCTTAAGCTGCTGCAATCGACACCGGCTCTTTTTTCCATTGGTCATTTTCAAAAAGAACAGCCACTGCGTGATCCACGAATAGCTCCACCTCCAAGCAATGTTCCGGGTACGAATATTAAAATAACCGAGCTTGACCAAGCTCTGGAAGAGTTTTTACATCACTTTATACTGTTGGTGCGGAAAAAAACGAAATCAGAACCGATAGTCCTGCTTAAGCAGGAATTCATCAACAATCTTGAAGCGTATCCTTTCCTTGATCCCTTCAAGGATATTTTTGATTACATAGACGGCAGAATTCACTGTTCCAATGATGTGACCCGGGACAAAATCGCCGCCGGAGTAGTTGAGTGCGCCTGGAATGTTATTCGGGCCAACAGGCTGGAGCAAAAATTCGGTGATGCTATCAATGGTTGTGAATCCATGTCGGTTT
>DRLX01000391.1 GCA_011322715.1 Desulfobulbaceae bacterium | reverse complement strand
TCAATCCAAACCACAAAATCATCATGCTTGAACTTCGTTTTATTCGTGAAAACAGAGAACTTGTCCGGGAAAAATGTCTGCATAGAGGCATGGGTCCTGAACTGATTGATCGCTTCAGTGAAATCGACGCCAAACGGTTGACCCTGCTTGCGGAAGTGGAACAGCTCAAGAATAGACGCAACACTGTCTCCAGGGAAATCGCCCCACTTAAAAAGGCGGGCGAACATGAGAAGGCCGAGCCGTTGATTCTGGAAATGCGTGATGTGTCGGTAAGGATCAAAAAACTTGACACAGAGCTTGCCGATATCCGCCATCAACTCGACGAGATTGTTCTTGCCATCCCCAACCTCTGCGATGACAGCGTTCCGCAGGGCACGGACGACAGCGATAATGTCGAAATACGTAAATGGGGCAAGCCGACACAATTTGATTTTCCCCCTAAACCACACTGGGAAGTAGGTGAGGCCCTCGGCATTCTCGACTTTGAAACCTCCGCAAAACTGGCAGGGGCCAGGTTCGCCCTGCTCAAAGGTTTTGCCTCCAGGCTTGAACGAGCGCTGATCAATTTTTTCCTGGACCTGCACACCCAGAAACACGGATACACGGAGGTCCTGCCGCCGTTTATGGTCAATGCAAAGGCGCTGACCGGCACGGGCCAGCTCCCCAAGTTCAAAGAGGATCTGTTTAAAATTGAAGACTGGGACCTGTGGCTGATCCCGACCGCCGAAGTACCGGTAACCAATATTTTTGCCGGCGAGACCCTGGATGAGGCGGATCTGCCGATCAAATACACCGCCTATACCCCCTGTTTCAGATCAGAAGCCGGTTCCTACGGCAAGGACACCCGGGGCCTGATCCGTCAGCACCAGTTCGACAAGGTGGAGATGGTCAAATTTACCACCCCGGAAAGCTCAAGGGATGAGCTGGAAAGCCTGCTGGCGGATGCGGAAGAAGTTTTACAGCTCCTTAAGCTGCCGTACCGGGTGGTAACCCTCTGTTCCGGTGATCTGGGATTTTCCGCAACTAAGACCTATGATATCGAGGTCTGGCTGCCTGGACAGGACTGCTACCGGGAGATTTCCTCCTGCTCAAATTTCCTGGACTTTCAGGCCAGGCGGGCCGGTATCCGCTACCGGCCGCAGGGAGAGAAAAAGAGCCGCCTGGTGCATACACTCAACGGGTCCGGACTGGCCGTCGGCCGCACCCTGCTGGCCATCCTGGAAAATTACCAGCAAAAGGACGGCAGCGTGGCCCTGCCCGAAATACTTGCCCCCTATTTTGAACGGCGTTTCAGTGCCTGAAGCGTTTAAGCGTTTAAGCGTTTGAACGTTTGAACGTTTGAACGTTTGAGCGCTCGATCCCCAGCTCTATCAGCTTATCAAGAAGGGCCGGAAAGTCAAGTCCATGGGCGGCGGCGGCCTGCGGCAGCAGACTGGTCGGGGTCATGCCGGGGATGGTGTTTGTTTCCAACAGCACAAGCTCTTCCCCGGCAATGATCATGTCCGTCCGGCTGTAACCACTCAGCTGCAGGGCCCGGTGGGCTGTCAGGGCGTATTGCTGCGCCTTGTCCAAAATGGCGTCGCTGACCTCGGCCGGGCATATTTCCCGGCTGGCACCCTGTTTATACTTGGCCTCATAATCAAAAAAGTCGAAACGCTTATCCGGTATGATTTCAACGAGCGGCAGGGCCTCCGGATCATCATTACCAAGGACGCCGACTGTAATCTCCCGCCCCTGGATAAACTCCTCCACCATGACCTCCCGGTCATACTGAAACGCCTTGCCAAGAGCAGCGGGCAGCTCTTCCGGCCGCCGGACAATGGACATTCCCAGCGAAGACCCCTGCCGAACCGGTTTAATTACCAGCGGCAACCGCAAGCGGTCAAGAATCCGGCCGGGCCTATCAATATCGGCCACAGTGGCCATTTCCCAATCCGCCACCGGCAGACCATGCAGGCGATACATGGTCTTGGCCAGATTTTTATCCATGGCCATGGCACTGCCCAGTACCCCGGCCCCCTGGTAGGGAATGCCTAAAAGCTCAAGCAATCCCTGCACGGTCCCGTCTTCGCCGTGCAGACCGTGCAGAAGAATAAACGCCGCGTCAATGTCTGCGGCATCGGCCGCAAGTTGCGCAAGATCGGTTGCCGGATCATAACGGGTGACAATATACTTTGCGGCATCAAGCGCCTTTTCCACTCCGGCGGCCCCGTCCAGGGACACCTGCCGCTCACCGGATGTACCGCCGGCAATCAGGGCCAGTCGTATTTTTTCCATATTCTCTCCCAAGAAAATTTCATCCGCTCGCAAACGCGCACCTCATCTTCTGCCCAAGGTATAGAGATAGCAGGTGAAAGGCAATAAAAAAACCTGTTCCATCCGGAAGCGGCACAGACCCGAGGCCATACACGCTGATATAATTGCCTAAAATGATGAACTTGTAAAAAGTCCTTTTTTTCAAAGATGGCTAAGTAAAAACATAGATATACAGGTAAGCGGAGCGAAGCGGAGACTCCGAGGAGTGGTGTTCCGGGGCGGATCTCAACTATACAGGTAGTATGTTGTGAGTCGCCCTGGGACACACAACGCAGTAGATCGAAGTTTTTACGACGCCATCAAAAATGAAACAACAATCCGGCCGTAAAACGAGTGCTGATATGCAATTCATCAAGGCTGTCGGCAAAGGAGCGGGCTTCACCGAAGACGGAGACGTTAAAGGCATCAGTCTCTCCGTATACCCTGGCACCGGCCTGCAGAATCAGATCAATATTATTGCCGTCCAGGATGTCACGTTGATGCGCATCATAGCTGTCATCATCCATATTCCACCAGCCGATACCTGCGCCGACAAAATATCGTGAAAAATGATAATGCGCCAGCAGATCGGCGGAAAATGCATCATCTCCCTGCCTACCGTCAATATGAAAATTATAC
>DRLX01000390.1 GCA_011322715.1 Desulfobulbaceae bacterium | reverse complement strand
TGGGCCTGCCAGTAGGCTTGCGGATACCGTTTCCTTTTCCCTTGCCGCTGTGCCATGGAACGCCTCCGTAGTTCTCGTTGGTAGATGGCTCCAGCATGACATACCCGGCAGTCGAAAAAAAGATGTGGTTCGTAGGGCGCTTACTCCCCGGGTGTTCGAGCCCCTGGCGCAGGCCCTGGAAGGTGACGATTTTGTCGCCAGCGCCGCGGCCGATGCCCTGGGCAAACTGGGTGATGCCCGCGCGGTCGGGCCCCTGGTCCGGGCACTGGCGCATGACAGCCGGGGTGTCAGGATCAGCGCGTCCGTGGCCCTGGCACGTTTTGGAGACACCGCTATCGGATCACTGCTGCAGGCGCTTACGGACAGGAACGGAGCCATCCGTGCCGGTGCGGCCTCGGCCTTGGAACAGATGCCCTGGCAGCCGTCGACACCGGAAGAGGATGCCGCCTATTCAGTAGCCGGCGGCAAGTGGGACCGGGTAATAGCCCTTGGACAGGCTGCCGAGGGTGCCGTGACGGCACTTCTGAAGGACCCTGACCTGGATACTCGTCTACTGGCGGTCGGTTGCCTGGAGATCATCGGCGGCTCCAAACGGTGGAGCGGTTGGTTCAGACCCGCTGCAAAAGACGATGGAGATACAGACCAGAACAGGCTGGGGGCATGATGAACTGGTTCAACAAGCTATTCGCATCAAAAACGACAAAATTTTACTCTGGAGACAACATCGGAACGGTTTTTACCGATATGAACAAGGAGGATATGGACCGCCGATGGCATGATCTTTGGCAAGAAGCAGCGTGCCAATGTCACGCTGAGCGAAAAAAAATGGCGATGTGAAAATGCGTATCGCTGGATACGCCAGATAAAACTTTACTATAATGGAGGAATGTTATGAAGAGAGTGATTGGGTTGTTATTTTTGTTTATTGTCGCGGGATTGCTGACCGGCTGTGGCAGTGTCACTGTACCGCCGTCCAATGTAATGAAAACGGATCTGCAGGGGTTTACCCTGCCACTGACGCCCGATGAGAACCAGGCTGTTTTGTATGTGGTGCGTCCCAGCAGTGGCGCGCCGGTTGTTTCTTTTGATGTGTATATCGACAGCCAAGAAAAGTCGGACATGATCGGCCATAATGACACAAAAGAGTATATTTACACGGTATTGTCACCGGGACACCATACGATTTATTCCAAGGCGGAAAACTGGGCGAAAATAGAGATAGAGGCAAAGCCGAATCAAACCGTTTTTCTTGAACAGATTCCCAAAATTGGTATCCTGTTTGCGCGAAATGAACTGAAGCAACTGGACGAGCTCGAAGGAACTTACCATGTAAAACACCTTGAACTCGGAACGCTTGATAGCAAGGAATAATGGAAATGGAGTCAGCCGGGATGAAATGTTTTGGATTTTGTTCCGGCTTCTCGCATAATATGCCTTCTCATTCCTGTTTCTCCCGTATCAATATTTCAGCCCTGTGATGCATCTGTGATGCATAATTCGTAGCTCGTACTCCTGCCGCCGCCGGGACGTTTCTGCAAAATGTTTTTATCCACCAGATCAGCCAGGTCACGGCTGGCAGTAACTGAGCTGCACTTGGTCATGCCTGCGTATTTTCGTGTTGTCATGCCGCCTTCGAACCTGTCTCCACTGTCAAGGAGGCGATTGATCACCTTCTGCTGCCGGGCATTTAAGGCAACATCTCTGTTCTGCTGCCAGAATCTTGCCTTGGTGACCACCCGTTCAACAATCCATTGTGATTCCTGCAGGGCTGCTTCAAAGGTCTGTAAGAACCATTTCAGCCAGGGGGTTATGTCCATGCCGTTCTTGCCGGCAGCCTCAAGTATGCTGTAATACCCCTTTCGGTCCAGACTGATGTATTTTGAAAATGAAACCAGCTCCATGAGCGACGGATAACTACGGGCAAGCAGGTAATCCGTCACCGCCCTGCCGATTCGACCGTTACCGTCATCAAAGGGATGAATCATGATAAACCAGAGATGGGCAATGCCCGCCTTGAGCAATGGGTCCGGCCTATTTTCAGTGTTCAGCCAATTCAGGAAGCGGGTCATTTCCCGGTCAAGTTCTGTTTTGGGCGGGGCCACATAATGCACAGTCTCATGGCCTATTGCTCCAGAGACAATCTGCATCTCTTCGTTCCCTCTGTACCTTGCCACTCGAATCTTATGGAGACCGGAATATCCACCGGGAAAAAGGGCTGCATGCCAGCCAAACAACCGTTCTTCAGTCAAAGGCTGCCTACTCTGTAATCGTGCATCAAGTAAAACGGAAACAAGACCGTCGGCCCGTTCGTCCCAGTCTTCGCGCTCCACCGGAAGCCCCAACCTTTTACGGATAGAGGCTCGGACAGAACTGCGGCGAAGGACCTCTCCTTCGATGGCCGCTGTCTCCATTGCATCATCAGCCAATACCCGTTCCTGAGCGTCCAACCGTTCCGTATCACTTAAGGTCTGACAGATTGCGGACAGAGCGCCGATCAACCGGGAGACAGAACTGATGTGAGGCAGGAGAAGACCGCTGTCATAATAAAACTCCGGCCAGTCTTTCTTCTGCCATATCCATGAATGATGTGATTGCATGCACTAATCATGTCATATTTTTTACGAATAAGCAAGATAATCACATCACGCTTTTTATTTCCTGGAAGGCAATCCAGAAACAACACCTTTGGTGTTCACGTTTTTGAATGCAAAAAATGGCAAAGTTGCACGTTTTTCGGACGAAAAACGTGCAAAGAATCTCTGGATAGTAATCTCTATACTTATCGACAACTACAGAGATATTTATCCAGAGCTAAAAAGGCTCTCCCTCAATTTCCCTGATCTCCAACTCCTTCCCTTCGGAGATGATGACGGTGATTTTTTTGGCTGCTCCCACCTCAATGACCGGGGTAGCTCGCTTTGCAAGACTCAGGTAGAAATCGTGCAAACTGGCGGCGCCCTCTGACAGACCTCCTCCAAGGGAATATTTTGCAATCTGGGATGAATCTACTGTGGTAGTTGTGCCCAAAGCAGAGGTTGATTGCGTAGTGGCGGCGGATTTGAGCATGTCCCCCATGCCACCGAAAAAACCGGCGACAATGGTTCTGGCGGTGGCGGCTCCCATTCTTGATACGACCCTGCCCGACAGGCCGACCTTGCTGTCCGAATCGGTGACAAAGCCCTTGACCGGCGTATCAATAATGGCCTTGCCCTCGTTGCTGAGGCAGGAAAGGGACACCAGTCGTACATCGGCACGTTCCTTGTCCAGCCTGCCGACGGCCTCGGCAATGACAAAACAACCGGCCAGGTTGGCCTTCACGTCATTGGGTAAAACCGCCGGAGTCTGAATCCTGAGCAGGAGCGGTTCCGGATTATTGGTTCCTTTCCCGGATGTAGAAGCATCGAAACCGGTCAGCAGCTGGGCCTCCATGAAGGAAGGCGGAAGATAGACTGTCCGTCCTTTTTTTTTATTTCCCTGTTCATCCATGCTCCCGGCCACGGCAGAGGGATTGGAAAGTACGCTGATCTCCCCCGATTATCTGAGGTTCCGGTTGCGCATGGGGCGGCAGGTTGCCCGGAGTCGATCTACCAGGCGGCAAGGGCCAGGGCTCCTTGATCTCCTGCGAAGGAGATGCTGGTTCCGCCTTTGACTCCACCTGTTCGGCAGTGGGTATTTCGGGAAGAGATTTTTCATTGATGGTCTGCTTGATGACCGTTAGCTCGTCCTGGATCCGATCAACAGTGTCCACAATGGTATCAAACTGCCGCCGCTGTTCCCGGAGCATGGTTTTCTGGATCAGGTCAGGCTCAAGCTGGATCTCCCTGGTTTTCTTCTGGCCGAAAAAACCGACCGAATCATCGGTTCTCGACGATCTATAGCCGGTGGCCACCAGAGCCAGGAAGATCGCCCCTATGCCTGCCCAGATAACAATTTTTTTCTGTTTCGGCTCCAGGTTGTTGAACTTTGCCTTGAGGCTCATTGTGGCTGCTCCTTCTGATCCACCACAAACACCCTGGTTGTCTGGCCAGCGTTCAGGTTGTGATCCTCAATGGCTACTGCAAGGATAGACCCGCTCACAGATGAGGTAAGAAAGAGTTTTTCACCAACAGTAACCGGGTCCTGGACAAGAGATCTCACAGAATACTTTTTCAAGCGCAGGCCCACGCCATCCACATCAACGACCTGGGTCAAGGTTACTTCAAGATCAGGAGACAGGG
This sequence comes from Desulfobulbaceae bacterium, assembly GCA_011322715.1. Classification (GTDB taxonomy): domain Bacteria; phylum Desulfobacterota; class Desulfobulbia; order Desulfobulbales; family Desulfobulbaceae; genus DRLX01. The sequence goes on along the minus strand of DRLX01000390.1, from coordinate 103 downwards.
ATTCCACTTTGGCCGGTTCACTCACCCGGTAACTGGACGGATATGCTCCGTCATAGGCCTCCCGGATGATCTGCAGGGCCTGCTTTTCCAGCGGCAGGTTCTT
>DRLX01000389.1 GCA_011322715.1 Desulfobulbaceae bacterium | reverse complement strand
GTTGAGCCGTTCCACGCATTCTGCCTTTATGCTGTTTTCTGTGTTTTACCTTTCGTGGACTTAACATTATCTATAACCCCTGTTGGAGATTTTTCACACTGCTGAACACTGTCTCTTATCAATGGATAAGAGAAAAGACATCTCATTGCGCAATCGACATTTCACTATCGGACAGGATCTCACCCTTAAAGATCCACACCTTAACACCAATAATCCCATAGGTCGTTTTTGCCTCGGCGGTTCCATAGTCTATGTCCGCACGAAGAGTATGTAACGGTACACGTCCTTCCTTAAACCATTCGGTTCGGGACATTTCAGCACCACCTAAGCGTCCGGCACAGGAGATTTTTATTCCTTTGACACCGAAGCGCAAGGCGGAATTAATTGATTTTTTCATGGCCCGACGAAAGGCGATACGCCGTTCGAGTTGCATGGCGATATTTTCAGCAACAAGCTGAGCATCAGCTTCCGGGCGACGTATTTCCTGGATATCAATGAGACACTCACGTCCAAACTTCCGCTCAAGATCCTTTTTTAAAAGCTCTATTTCAGAGCCTTTTTTTCCAATCACTATGCCGGGACGCGCAGTGAACAGTTTAACCCGAATCTTTTCACCGGTCCGTTCAATGACAATCCTCGATATACCGGCATGATAAAGACGTTTTTTCAGATATTTCCTAATCTGCTGATCCTGATAAAGATGATCCGCATAATCCTTATTTGCATACCAGATCGATTCCCAAGACCGGGTTATACCCAACCGCAATCCAATAGGGTTAACTTTTTGTCCCAAGGTGTTCCTCCGTTCCCACTAACAGTTGATCTCTTAAAAAAGCGAATACATTGTGTTGACGGACTTATGAGGCCTCATCAACAATGACGGTGATATGACTTGTCCTTTTTATTATTCCAGTAGCCCTGCCCATTGCCCTTGGACGAAATCTTTTCAAACTTGGGCCGCCGTTAATTTCAATCGATTTAACATACAGGGTGTCAACATCGATAGTTTCCATCTGGTCTGCATTCGCCACTGCCGACTCAATTACCTTGCGCAGAATATGCGCACCTTTTTTAGGCATAAATCGAAGAGTTGTAATGGCGGTTTCAACATCCATTCCACGTACAACATCGGCGACAAGCCTAGCCTTTTGCGGTGAAATGCGAATATATTTTGCGACGGCTTTTGTTTCCATCGAGATGCTCCTTATCCTTGCCTGCAGTTACTGAACTACCGGCCTTTTCTGTCAGAGGCGTGCCCATAAAATGTTCGGGTTGGAGAAAATTCTCCAAGTTTATGACCTACCATATTTTCAGATACATAAACCGGAATAAACTTTTTCCCATTGTGAACTGCAAAAGTTAATCCGACCATCTCCGGTATTATATCCGATCTTCTTGACCACGTTTTAATTACTTTACGGGATCCGGACTCCTGGGCCTGTTCTACCTTTTTCAAAAGATGTTCGTCGACAAAGGGACCCTTTTTGATGGATCGAGCCATTGTTCTATTCTCCTAATAAACTAACGCTTGGTAATAATATCCCGATCTGAACCTTTTCTCTTTCTCGTCTTAAATCCCTTGGTGGGGATACCCCATGGTGTACAGGGATGTCGACCACCAGAGCTTTTTCCTTCACCGCCGCCCATGGGATGGTCAATCGGATTCATAGCAACACCACGAACCGATGGCCTTCGTCCTTTCCAGCGTGAACGTCCTGCCTTGCCGAGCTTTTCACTCGCATGCTCTGAATTACCAACTGCTCCTATGCAGGCACGACATTCTTTACGAAACCGTCGCACCTCACCCGAAGGTAGTTTAACAAGAACAAATTCCTCATCTTTGGCCATTAACTGGGCGGACGCACCGGCGGACCGGACCAACTGGGCGCCTTTACCAATTTTCATCTCAACATTATGGATGATGGTACCAAGAGGAATGTTCACCATCGGTAGACAATTACCAGGTTTAATATCAACATCGGCTCCAGCCATAATAACGTCGCCAACGGAAATATTACTCGGTGCGAGAATATATCGTTTTTCTCCGTCACTATAGGTTACAAGCGCTATATGAGCGGAACGATTGGGATCATATTCAATCGCAGTTACAGTACCTGCAACCCCGGTTTTTTCACGTTTCCAATCGATAATTCTGTATTTTCTTTTGTGACCACCGCCTCTATGCCTGGCGGTGATACGACCATAACTGTTGCGACCACCTTTCTTTTTTAGCGGAGCAAGCAGTGACTTTTCCGGTTTTTTGGTTGATAACTCCGGGCTCTGGACTGATACCTGATGCCTTTTGCCCGGTGATGTCGGTTTATGGGTTTTGAGTGCCATGATTTTTCCCGTTAGAACTTATCTCAGTATCAGCAACTATTCCCTATAGATCAGTATCTTTCAGATTACAACTCATCAAGAAAGTTAATCTCGCCTTCAGAAAGGCTGATATATGCTTTTTTCCAATCTTTTGTTCGCCCCAGGGACTTTACGCCGATTCTTTTTTTCTTACCACGCACGGTTGCGGTTTTCACTGAAGCAACCTTTACATCAAATAATTTCTCGACGGCCTGCTTGATCTCGATTTTATTCGCTTGTGGATGCACTTTAAAAACAACAGTTCCCTGCAATTCCTGGAGCAGATTACTTTTTTCCGTCAAACAAGGGCTCTTGACAACTTCATGCAGAACCTTCATACAACCAACCTCTCTTCAAGTTTTGCCAGACAATCCTGAGTGAGCATCAATTTTGAGTATTTGAGAATATCAAAGACATTCAACCCTGAAACCGGTATAACTTTATATCCAACCGCATTACGAGCTGATTTACTGACGACCGAATCATCCGTTGCAGTGACTACGAGGCAATCATCGAACTGAAAATTACTCATTATCTTGACGAAATCTTTTGTTTTAATCGCAGTCAACGACAATGAATCTACAACGATCAAATTTCCTTCACCGTTCCGGGCAGAGAGTGCCATGCGCAAGGCAAGCCGTCTGACTTTTTTGGGAAGTTTATATCGGTAATCTCGAGGCCTTGGGCCAAAAGTAGTTCCACCTCCCCGCCAAATCGGGGAAGTCCGTGATCCTGATCGAGCACGTCCGGTTCCTTTTTGTCTCCAGGGTTTTGCACCACCTCCCCGCACTTCTCCTCGGGTTTTCGTACAGGCATTACCGGCACGACGGTTGGCACGCTGCATGCAAACCACTTCGTGCAGGACACCCTTTTTGACCTCTACGTTAAACAGAGCTTCATTGAGCTCTATTTCTCCGACTTTTTCAGCGGAG
>DRLX01000388.1 GCA_011322715.1 Desulfobulbaceae bacterium | reverse complement strand
TTAATGTCAGCGTACAAAGCGCCCTGGTTGCCGTAACTGAGCGCCTTTTCAAAGACAATCACGTGTTTCTTGCCTGCCAGCGCCTGGACGATGGCCTGGTCGGGAAACGGCCGGTACAACTGAACCCCCATGACGCCGATCGGGATACCATCTTCCCGCATGGCATCAATGACATCTCGCAGGTGATAGGACAAAGACCCGATGCAGACCGCAACAAAGTCCGCATCATCGCATTTGTATTCCTCGACAAAGGGATGGCCGCCCCGGCCGAAATCTTTTTTGTAGTCGGCATCAATCTCTTTGTACACCTCAAGAGACGCCCGCAAATCCATCTGCAGCCGATGCCTGATTTCAATATAGCCGGGCCGTGTCGTTCCGCTCTGGTCCGGCCGCACATCGGGCAGGGTAACAGGGTTGAAGTTGCCGGGGTTTTCCGGGTCGAGAAAATTCTTGGTCGTAAACGGCGGTAGAAATGCATCCACCTTTTCCTGGTCCGGCCGGTCAAAGGGCATGTAGGTGTGGGAGAGCAGATAGCCGTCATAACAGACCATAACCGGGATGGAAACGGTCTGTGCCAGGCGGAATGCCTTGATAACGGAATCTATGATCTGCTGGTGGTCATTGGCATAGATCTGGATCCAGCCGACATCTCTCTGGGCAATGGTATCCTGCTGGTCGTTCCAGACCGTCCAGGGGGCGCCTATGCCCCTGTTGGCAACACACATGACAATGGGGAGTCGTGCCCCCACCGCCCAGTGAAGTTGCTCATTCATGTAGAGCAGGCCGTTGGCGCTGGTGGCGGTAAAGGCCCTGGTGCCTGCGGTCGAGGCGGCGATACAGACAGCCATGGCACTGTGTTCACTCTCCACCGGGATATACTGTGCGTCCAGCTCTTCCGATTCAACAAACTCGGAGAGTTTTTCCGTCAGCGGGGTCTGGGGTGTTATCGGATATGCCGCGATGACCTGGGCCCGCGACAGTTTTACCCCTGTGGCGGCGGCGACGTTTCCGGAATCAATGATATGCATTGTTTATTTCTCCTTTTTTATCCAAAATCCCGGGACAGCAGGAACCTGCCCTTGCCGGAGTCGGGGATTTTCATGGTTTGTCGTGATCGGCCGATTTGGTCCAGCCATGCTGGTTTATCGGCGTTGCCTCGTCAACCATGGTGATGGCGCCGGCCGGGCATTCTTCAGCACAGATACCACAGCCCTTGCAGTATTCATAATCAATCACCGGCGGTATGGTTTTGGAAACCGCACAGTCCGGGCAGTAGAGCCAACAGGTAAAACAGGCCATTTTATTTGTCTTGGCCGGAATGCAGACCTTGAGGTTTATTTCCGGGCGTAACACCCGCCAGGAACCGGTTCTGCCGCCGTCACCGGGACCGGGAGTCCCTCTGGATATAATTTCTTCAAAATTTTCGGTTGTCATTTACTTCCTCCAACAGCGGTGTTGTCATAGGCAAGTTGTGCCGCTTTTGCGTTGAGTTCGGGACGTTTGCCATTGAATTCTTTTTGTATGGCCTCCAGAAGAACATCAATTTCCACCAGGCCGGTTGCCTTGGAAAAAGCGCCGATTATTCCCGAATTAACGATCCCCGGCGGCAGGCCCGCCTGTGCCGCATGTCGGGTCACGTCACAGACGGCAACCTTGCGGCCCTTGAAGTCATACTCTTCAGGGGATTTTGCACCGTTAAGGACAACAAGGCCGTCGTCTTTCAGGCCGGCGGCCACATCCACTTCCTCAAGCAAGGTGTGGTCCAGAACGATGATCATATCCGGTGTGGTAATGGGTGAGAGGTCATAAATTTTTTCCTTGGAAATTTTCAGCGAGGTGAAAACAGCGGCGCCCCGTCGTTCCGTACCGAATGTGGGCGTCATGACCGCACCTTTAAACCCCGAGGCAAAGGCTGCGTTTGCAACGATCTTGGCCGCCGTGATCGCTCCCTGGCCTCCACGGCCGTGCCATCGTATCTCAAGTATGTCTTTTTTCATTGTTCACCGATGTGATAGATTCATCTTTTTCCATGAAAGCAGTTTCACTGCCGTCCAGCAATAACAACAGATTAGCGGGATTTCAACCGATTCTTTCGGCTGCATGCATGTCCGAGCCGGATTTTCTATCGGTCCTTCCGCCCCGCCCTGGTCCCGGATACTTCCATGGAAAATTATTTGTTCCCCAAATTCAGGCAATAGTCTCCTATTTTTTCCTTGATGCCGACAGCGAAAAGTTTATATGTTGTGCACTGTCTGCGGTGCAGGTGTGTGAGGAGCCCATCACTTACTAATAAATTCACAGATGAAATGCTGTGTTTTTTTCAAAGACCCTGTAAAGAAGCGGCATTTTTCCAAGGTGCCGTTACAGCCCGATAATCATCAACTGCCGAGGATAATGTGGAAATTACAATTAAAAAAGCCGACACGTTAAAAGAACATCCGGACGACTCATCTCTTGGGTTTGGGACCTATTTCACCGATCACATGTTTGTTATGGACTATGCCCCTGAAAAAGGATGGCATGATCCACGTATTGAGCCGTACGGCCCCATGGAAATGTACCCCTCGTCCATGGTGCTTCACTATGGGCAGGCTATTTTTGAAGGGTTGAAGGCCTATCACACCGATTCCGGCGGGGTGCAGCTCTTCAGGCCCAGGGACAATATTAAACGTATGAACAGGTCGGGTGAGCGGCTCTGTATGCCGCCGCTGGATGAGGATTTTGTCCTTGAGGCGATGTTGGAATTACTGAAACTTGAAAAGGGCTGGGTACCAAAAGCCGACGGCACCTCTCTGTATATCAGGCCGACGATCATTGCCACGGACCCCTATATCGGCCTGCGTCCGTCGTTTGCGTATCGTTTTTTCATTATCCTGTCCCCGGTCGGTGCCTATTATCCGGAAGGTTTTGATCCGGTAAAAATCTGGGTCACTTCAAAGTATGTCCGGGCCGTGCGTGGGGGCGTGGGCGAGGCAAAAACAGCCGGTAATTATGCGGCAAGCCTCTATGCAACCAAGCTTGCCAACGAGGATGGCTATACCCAGGTGATGTGGCTTGACGGGGTTGATCTCAAGTATGTCGAAGAGGTGGGGTCCATGAACATCTTCTTCGTGATCGGCGATGAACTGATTACCCCTGAACTCAACGGCAGTATCTTGTCCGGCGTGACCAGGGATTCTGTAATCCAGCTTGCCGAGTCGTGGGGCATCAAGGTTGTTGAACGGAAAATTTCCATTGATGAAGTCTATGCAGCGCATGCGGACGGCTCCTTGAAGGAGGTCTTTGGCTCAGGCACCGCCGCTGTTATTTCTCCAGTCGGCAATATTAAATTCGATGGTAAGGAAATTACCATTGGGGATGGCGGGGTCGGGCCGCTGGCAGCTCGGTTTTTCAATGATTTGACCGCCATTCAGTACGGCAAGGCGGAGGACCCGTTCAACTGGATTATGCCCGTAGACTGAGGGATAGAATTCTATAAAAGAGTGGTTTATTACGAAGCGGTACAGGTCAAAGCGCGTGTGCCGCTTCTTTTTTGTTCAGACCGGCCTTTAGTGCCTTACTCCTGAATTTCTGTCATAAAAAACAAGAAAATTTTCAGGCTTAAAAAGCTATTATATCAGCATATTATCTTGTTATATTGCACGTGCAACACAAATATTGCACGTGTTTGTAGGGGCGAATTTATTCGCCTGAGGAAAGCGTCATATTATCAGGAATGGTTTCCACAAGGCGACTGAAGTCGCCCCCGGAGTCTCGCAGGCTCGCTTACCTACAGACTTGGGTTGCGGGCAAGGCCCGCGTTAGTTTACACAACACTTCTGCAAACCGTATCCATCCAATGCAACGGGAGACTTGTCGGAGCGTTGTCCATATTGTATATAGACGATTTGTTTGAGGCACCCTTGATTGATTGAGGCAGGGCGTGGAAAAAATAGTTATCCGATGACGGATCGGGTCATCCTGCGCACACTATGTGTGGCAATAGGGGCGGTTTTTGAAAATGCATGCCATTTCATGGCATAAAAAAATCGCAATAAACCCGATTTTGAGAGGATTGTTTCAAGGGCCCGCCCTCTGTGGCTGATTTTTTTACATTGAACCGTAACACTTTGGGAGTATTATGAAATCTGAAAAGGTAGGGCAGCGAATACGTATGTATATGGAGAAGAAGGATATAGACATTGATAAGCTTGCACAGAAAACCGGACTGACGCAGGATTTCCTTACTTCGGTTGTTGAAGATGATGTCTTTCCCTCTCTGGGACCCCTGGTGAAAATAGCGCGGGCGCTGGAGGTTCGACTCGGCACATTTCTTGATGATCACATCAGCGCTGATCCCCTTATTATTCGTAAATCCGAACGCACCAGTGAAATGAGTATGCTGCGGGGAAAAGATAAACCGGTGGCGCTCAAATTCTATTCTCTGGGCAAGGGAAAAAGTGATCGCAATATGGAGCCGTTCTACGTGGAGCTGCTGCCGGAATCCGCCCAGGAGAAAAATCTCTCCAGTCATGAAGGTGAGGAATTCATTGTGGTTCAGGAAGGCGAGGTTGAGGTGATCTACGGGACGGAGACCGCCACCCTCTCCAAAGGGGATTCCATATACTACAATTCCATTGTACCGCATTACGTGAGTTGCGTGGGGGATACCCCGGCCTCCATTTATGCCGTACTGCATATTCCGGCATAGGTGAGACCATGAGTGATTCTTTACGTGAAGTGACCCTTGGACAGTTGTTGGATGAGGCAATCGAAGCCCACCCTGACAATGAAGCCATCGTCTTTGTTGACCGTAACCTGCGTATGACCTACCGTGAATTCGGTGAGGTGGTGGATTCCCTGGCAAAGGGCTTGATGGCTCTTGGCGTGCAAAAGGGTGAAAAGGTGGCGGTCTGGGCCACCAATGTTCCCTACTGGGTGGCCCTGCAGTTTGCCACTGCTAAAATCGGGGCTATTCTGCTCACCGTCAATACCAACTATAAACAGGCGGAACTGGCCTATCTGCTGGAGCAGTCGGAGACGGAGAATATCTTTATTATCGACGGCTATCAGGATACCGACTACCTGCAGACCATGTATGACCTGGTTCCGGAATTAAAAGAACAGGAACGGGGAGAGCTGAAATGTGAGCGCTTTCCCGACCTGCGCCGCGTCTTTTTCCTTGGCCCGGAGAAACATCGTGGTCTGTATTCCATGCCCGAGGTGATGGGCATGGCTGCCATGACGGATGATGGCGCTTATAAAGAGCGGCAGGCGCAGCTGGACCCCCATGACGTGGTCAATATGCAGTATACCTCCGGCACCACGGGTTTTCCCAAGGGGGTCATGCTTACCCATTACAATATCGGCAATAATGGCTATTACATCGGGGCCAACCAGAATTTCAGCCATCGCGACCGGCTCTGTCTGCCGGTGCCCCTTTTTCACTGTTTTGGTTGTGTTCTCGGTGTGTTGGCAGCGGTCAGCCATAGCGCTACGCTTGTCATTCTGGAAAAATTTGATCCGGTGCAGGTGATGACTTCGGTGGAGACGGAGCGTTGTACGGCCCTATACGGTGTGCCCACCATGTTTATCGCCATTCTGGATCATCCCCTGTTTGATAAATTTGATTTTTCATCTCTGCGCACGGGGATCATGGCCGGATCGCCCTGTCCGGTCCATATCATGCGCAAGGTGATTGATCAAATGCATATGACGGAAATCACCATCTGTTACGGGCTGACCGAGGCCTCGCCGGTTATTACCCAGACCCTGCCCACCGATGACATGCAGAGGCGGACGGAAACCGTCGGCAAGGTGATGCCCCATATTGAAATGAAGATTGTTGATCCGGATACAAACCGCACCCTCGGGGCCGGGGAGCAGGGAGAGCTCTGCTGTCGCGGCTATAATGTAATGAAGGGATACTACAACAATGAAGAGGCCACTGCAAAGGCCATAGACAGTGACAACTGGCTCCATTCCGGTGACCTTGGAGTGATTGACGAATCCGGATACCTGGCCATTACCGGCCGTCATAAAGATATGATTATTCGAGGGGGAGAGAATATTTATCCCCGGGAGATTGAGGAGTTTCTCTTTGGTCTGGATGGTGTGCTCGATGTCCAGGTTGCGGGTGTTCCCAGCCGGAAATATGGTGAGGAGGTCGGCGCCTTTATCATCAAAAAGAAGGATTCCGATTTGACGGAGGATGATGTTCGTGATTTCTGCCGGGGACAGATCGCCTGGCATAAAATTCCCAAACATGTCGCCTTTGTTGACAGCTATCCCATGACCGCCAGCGGCAAGATTCAGAAGTATAAGCTTCAGGAAATGTCGGTGGAACTCTTTCCCGGAGAAGACCGGATTCCGGTTGGTGGAGAATAGTTGCTATATAACGATATCGGGCATCCGCCGGATACCCGATATCGTTTTGTTTTATTCATCATGGGCACTTAACCTGTGTGGCGGTAAAAAGCCCTTGAGGAACATGCCGTTTAAGTGTGTTAAATAGAGGCGTCAACTTTGCCGACAGCGGACTTGATAGCCTCCTGGCATTTGGGAGTAATCTTGTCCATATTCTGGTAGTAGCAGGTGATGATCCTTCCGTGCCCTTTTTTCACGTCTTTGCAAACACCATTTCTGTCTTTTGCCTTGTCACAGCT
>DRLX01000387.1 GCA_011322715.1 Desulfobulbaceae bacterium | reverse complement strand
CTTACAGTCCCTTAGCCGTTAAAAATTATAGGTCAGGTTGATTGAGGCAACAGGATAGTATCGAAATTCATTGAGATCATCCTCAATGGCCCGTTTCTGTTCATCGAGAAAACGAACAACTTCGGGATTATTTTCCAGGCCGAAGTTTGATTCCGCACGGAGATCAGAGACTTTCGGCTCTCCCTGAAACATGACCCCTACATCAAAGGCCACTCCCCATCCCTTTTCTCCGTAATTACTGGCCCATCCCAATCCGGCGTAGGGAGCAAAGGTGTTGAAATCGACCGTTCCTTTGACATGCGCCAGGTCAGTGAGATCAGCGTACTGCCGATATTGGCCGGGAATGAGATCTTTTCGGTAAGTGCCGTCCACATTGATTTCATTGTCATTGAGATAGACACCGCCGGTCAGGCGAAAACCGTTGGCAAAGGGGTGCCAGTCGAGCAGGAGAGATGCGTTTTTCAGCTCCGGTTCCATGTTGTAATCGATTTGGTCAATGGTGGAGTCAAAGTTAAATTTCAAATAATCAGCCCCGCCTCTTAAGATAATAGCATCCGTGAGGCCAACGCCGATCTCGGCTCCGATACCGAGCGTTCCACCCTTCAGGGCAACTTGAACATCTCCCCGGCCGGCAAAACAGGTTTGAACGCAAAGCAAAGTGAGGCAGCAGAATAACAGCGCGGGCAGTTTCATAAATGATCTCTCCGGATGATTGTTGCCGCCATACACACGCACAGGTTATATCGACGGCCGAAATACTAAAACAGGATGTTAAACCGATTTCTCTGGAGAAGCAGGAAATGTGCCCGCCGGGGGATTTTTTTTCTGGACGTTCTTTTTTTATGGAAGAACAGGCAGGTGTGCTGTTGATGTCTTTTGGTGTGTCAGGGGTGGTCGGACTGTGCGTTGTCCGGAGTCGGAAAATTGGCAGCCCGGCTGCGCATGCCGATCAGGGCGGCGCCGATGGCGTTGCCGGTTTCAAAATATTCCGGGAAGACCACATTCGTCTGTAGCCTTTCGGCCACGGCCGGAAGAAAGAGTTTGGCTGCGGCGCCGATACCGATAATCGGTACTTTGAGCCTGAAGCTGACGGCGAACAGTTCATTGTCTCGATGGTTGAGGAAAGGGGCGGCCTTATGTTCTCCCCAGATGGAGCGGCCGAGATAATCAAGAATGATGTTTTCAATCACGTCTTCCGTCAGCGTCAATGTCTGTCGGCAGAGCTCTTCTACTCCCAGGCCAAGTTCGGCGGCAAGGATTTCGGCACCTTTTTGGGCCGTGGAAACGTCACCGATTGTAAGCCTGCCGAGCACATGCAGGGCATCGGTCGGGGTAAAGCCGCTTATTTGCACTTTCTGCAGGAAATGAAGGCGTTCGATATGTTTTTCAAGCGCCATTCCATTCAGGCCGCTTTGTTCGGCAAGGGCGGCAAAGGTGGACGGCCCATGTTTTTCCAGGCAGGTAAGTACGGGATCTGTGGCATCAAAACCATCTTTTACCGGCAGAACCAGTGAACAGCGCCTACCGCAACCCAGCCATTTTTCGGGATCCGGGAGGTCCGGCGTGGTTGCGAGCGGCTGGACTCTGGAAGGAAGGATTTTCAGACGTCCATTATTGGAGCATGATATATGGCTGTCGCCCCCGCCGGCGGCTGTGTACATGTCGATGGCCTCCACATGCGTCTGCCACTGATCAATACGACAACCTTCCCGGTTGATGACCGGTCGGCCGTCTTTCAGCATGCAGACATCCGTGGTCGTTCCGCCGACATCGACAACCAGCGCTGTTTTTTCTCCTGCCGTGGCCCCGAAACCAGCGGTAGCGGCCGGGCCGCTGGCCATGGTGATGGCGGCGCGGTCGGCAACCTCCTCCAGAGGTACTCCCTGACCATTGCCGCAAATGATGGTGACCGGACAGTGCAATCCGACCTGGTCCATGGAACGCCGGATTGAGGAAAGAAAGTCGATCATCAGGGGTTGCAGCTTTGCGTGTAGACAGGCCGTAGCGGCCCGTTCGCGCATACCGGGGTGGTTGCTGACCTTATGGGAACAGAAGACGGGTTTGGGATCAATGATCGAAATGGCCTTTTCGGCAACCAGTTCGTGGGTCGGATTTTTTATGGACATTGCCCCACAGACCGCATAGCTGTCCACTTCATTTTTCAACCCCTCAACGGTGTCAACCAGGTTTTCGAGGTCCAACGGCTGCTCTTCTTTACCCATGATATCATGGCCGCCTTTGAGAAAGACGTTGGCCACCACCGGTAGTTTAAAGGGGCGGACGTAACCAAAAACAAACAGGCCGACGCGGGCACCACGTTTCTCAACGATGGCATTGGTGGCCAGAGTTGTGGAGACGGCAAGACCGGCAACATCCTCGGGGCTGATTTCATCCGAGAAAAGAGCGGCCAAAGCATTGCCGACCCCGATACTCAAATCATGATGGGTGGTCGGTTTTTTTGCCCAACGGACAATTTTTCCGGTCTCTTCTTCAAGGAGAACGGCGTCGGTATAGGTGCCGCCGGTGTCAATACCTATGAAATACTGCATAAACTACCCTGTGGTCATTGAAAAAAATGTCATAGTGCAAATAAAAAAAGCCCGGTCAAAAGACCAGGCTTTGTATAAAAATGGCTCCTCGGGAGGGAATTCCGCATACTGCGGAACAGGGTGGTTAATCCCGCCTTCGGCGGGACTCTACCAACTGGTCTTTCAGGTATCGTTTAATCCCGCGTTTTTTTATTTTCTTTTCCAGGATCATGGCTTGCCCCCTATCCGAACATTGGTGGCTCCAGATCAACCGCCAGGGACCCTTAAAACGTTTAGTGGTTTTTGATCCCCGGTACTCCGGATCGTTATGTTGTTGTAAGCGCTGACGCAAATTATTTGTCTGTCCACAATAGTAACGATCGGCATTTGAACTGTATAGTATGTAAACAAAAAATGACATAAAAAAAAGCCCGGTCAAAAGACCAGGCTTTGTAATAAAAATGGCTCCTCGGGAGGGACTCGAACCCCCGACAGGGTGGTTAATCCCGCCTTCGGCGGGACTCTACCAACTGGTCTTTCAGGTATCGTTTAATCCCGCGTTTTTTTATTTTCTTT
>DRLX01000386.1 GCA_011322715.1 Desulfobulbaceae bacterium | reverse complement strand
CTTTTTACGGGATCATCTTTACTGATATATCAATACCGGTTTACGCCCTGGAAATCTCATAGTATTATCAGAAGACTCTCATCAGCATTTCTGATGCCTGCGTTAATCGGTGATTACTCCGGAAAATAGTATGGAATTTTATCAACTGCGATCATTTGTCACTATTGCCCATGAAAACCATCTCACCCGGGCGGCGGAGAAACTGCATATCAGTCAACCGGCTGTCAGTGCCCATATCAAGGCCCTGGAGGAAGAGCTGGGGCAGCCTCTTTTTGTCAGGTCGGCGACCGGAATGCGGCTTACTCCGGCAGGTAAGAAGCTTTGCCGGCAGGCAGAGGTTATTTTGTATGAGGCAAAGGAGTTTGCCCGTATAGGTAAGGACCTGTTGGACAGGCCGGTGGGGACCGTTCGTATAGGATTAAACAGAAACGCGGAGTTTCTTCGTATCTCCGATTTGTACCGGCAGTTGCGTTGCTGTGGGCCGGATATTGAAATAGTCCTGCACCAGTCTATCTCCGGGACCATTATTCACCTGGTGGAGACAGGTGAGCTCGACTGCGGGTTTATCCTCGGAGATTGCGAAAGTGAAGAACTCAGGTCTCTGACGCTGGCCGGTTTTCATTTGCGCATTGTCGGGCCGGTGGCGCTTGAAAAAGAGATCGCCGGCGCCGACCTGGCAATGCTTGCGGACCTGCCCTGGATAGGCATTCCCGATGATTGTCCCTATAGTCGTATTATGGAAAGGTATTTTTACAGCTGCGGCCTGCAGCCGAAAACAGAGGTGGTTGCCGATCAGCAGGCCGCCATTGTCAGCATGATTCAGTCCGGGGTCGGTCTGAATTTCATGCTGGAAAAAGAAGCCCTGCAGGCCGAGAAACTCGGGCATGTTGCCCTGTGGCCGGGGGAGGGCTTTCCCATAGCCCTGTCCTTTGTCTGGCGTGCCAAAGAATCTGATACTCCCTTGACGAAGGCCGTACTTGGGGCCATGAGAGCAACCTGGCAGGGGTAAGTTCCATTTGAGATCAGAGAGTTCAGTAGTTATTCCCTTTCCTCGATGGGAACGAATTTTCGTGCCGATTTTCCGGTGTAGATCTGGCGCGGTCTGCCGATCTTTGTGGTAGTATCTTCGCGCATTTCCTTCCACTGGGCAATCCATCCGGGCAGGCGTCCCAGGGCAAACATGACGGTAAACATATTTGAGGGGATGCCTATGGCCCGGTAAATAATGCCGGAATAAAAATCAACATTGGGATAAAGATTGCGTTTGATGAAATAATCATCATTTAAGGCGATTTCCTCAAGCTGCTGGGCCAGATCAAGCAGGGGGTCGGATACATCCAACAAGGCAAGAATTTCATGGCAAGCGTTTTTGATGATCGTGCCCCGGGGATCAAAGGTACGGTAAACCCGATGTCCGAAGCCGGATAATTTAAACGGATCGCTTTTATCCTTTGCCTTGGCAATATATTTGTCGAAATTACAGTCGTCGGCATAGATGGTTTCCAGCATCTCGATGACCGCTTCGTTGGCGCCTCCGTGCAGCGGACCCCAGAGGGCATTGATGCCGGCGGCAATGGAGGCATACAGGTTGACGCCGGCGCTGCCGACCATACGGACTGTGGCCGTGGAGCAGTTCTGTTCGTGGTCGGCGTGCAGGATGAGCAGCTTGTTCAGGGCCGCAACCACCTCCGGTCTGACGGTGTAGGGCTTGACCGGTTTGTCGAACATCATGTTGAGAAAGTTGCCGCAGTATGACAGATCGTTGCTGGGATACACCAAGGGATGGCCCATGGACTTTTTATAGGAAAAGGCGGCAATGGTCCTGATCTTTGAAATGAGACGGGCCGCCGTCATTTCAACATTTTCCAGGGGATCATCACTCATTTCCGGGTAATAGTTATGCAATGTGTTGACCATGACCGACAGGATGGACATGGGAGATGCATTGGGAGGGAAATGATCGAAAAAATGGAGCATGTCCTCATGCAGCAGGGAGAAACGTTCCAGTAGCCCTTTGAAACGTTCAAGTTCTTTGGCATTGGGCAGTTTTCCGTGCAGGAGCAGGTAGGCGACCTCAATGAACTGGCATTTTGCAGCCAGATCTTCTATGGCATAACCGCGATAGCGGAGAATCCCACGGTTGCCGTCGAGAAAAGTGATATCACTGTAGCAGGATCCTGTATTTTTAAATCCTGGGTCGATGGCAATGCAGCCGGTCTGCTGGAGAAGACCTTTGAAGTCGATGCCGCGATCCCCTTCCGATCCCTCAATGATGGGGAAGGTATAGCTTTTTCCGTCAATAGTGAGTTTGGCTTCTTGCCCGTTTGTTGTTTCCGTCATAATCCTTTGTATTTCTTAATTTTTGTATTTCTTAAAAAATACGAGTTCGGGTTTTCTCATTGCAGGGGAGCAATGTATCTTGCCGACGTGGCACTCCCGTTCCCCTGCACGCAGCTCCTGTTTTTTCTGGGAGCAATCCGTTAATTTATTGAAAATACGATATGAAGTGCGATGTTTTTGTGAACTCTATATTTTGTGCAGAAGAAAAACGTTCCCTCCCGACTGGAGAAAAACAATGCGCGAAACTATTGTTCGGGTACAATGGAAGAAGATGCTATCTGGTAGCCTTGATGCACTGCAAAAAGTCGACAGGGAATAATGTCGATCTCTACACACAGAAAGTAACTATAGTCCAAAAGAGTGAAAATATCAAGATGAATGCCTGTGCAGGACTATTGGACTGCAAGGATATTCCCTTACGGTGAACAAAATCTAATAATGAACAAATCACAAATTCATGCCAAACGGTTGCAACAGTTTATAAAACGTGTTGATATTTATCCTGTTTCCTGTGAACGGCTGGCCAACGGCCGCAGTGACCGGCAGTGGCTTGATGCCGTTCTTGCCGGAGGCGCCGCTATTGTCCAGTTGCGCGACAAGGATTCAGACGATGGAGAACTCCTGGAAAAGGCGCGCTATTTTCGTCGAAAGACAAAGGAAGCCGGTGCGCTTTTTCTGGTCAATGATCGGCTTGATATAGCCCTCTTGAGTGATGCCGACGGTATTCACCTGGGCCAGGATGATCTGCCGCCGGAAGCGGTGCGGAAGCTTGCTCCGGATATGATTATCGGGCTTTCCTGCAACAGTGAGGAGCAGGCCATGGAATTGGGCCGTATTGAACGGCAGGGCGGTTGTCCGGTGTCATATTATAATATCGGGCCGCTCTTCCCCACCGGCACTAAAGAGGGGTTGGCGCATTTTTTGGGTCCACAGGCCATAGAACGCTTTTCCAGACATTGCCGTCTGCCCTTTACGGTTATGGGCGGGATCAAGACTGAACATATACCGGAACTTGTGGGGTATGGCGCCCGTAGGATTGCCGTGGTAACGGCTATCTCCCAGGCGACGGACATTGCAGCTGAAACCGGCCATCTGCGAAACATGATTGCTGATGCATGCAGGAAAAACAGTCATGGGTGAACAAAAAAAACAGCGGCACGCCATCCTTCGGGCCATGGAATATGCGGTGCCGGAAGAAAAAATGGAAGAGGCAAAGGATTTGCTCAATCGCTACAGGGATGATAAAATCGCCCTTGATCTGTTGCTGGAGTTTTACAGTTATCTGCCCGAAGCCGGTGAGGATTATGTGCGCGAGATACGCATGGTCGCCAGGTCGGGCGGCGTTTTTCTATTGGCAGCCATGACCGGAGTGTCAGCGTACCTGTATCTGATTTCCAGTGAAGGGATTGAATTTCATGGAAGTCTCGCCGATGCTTATCTGGAGCGGGAACTGCTTGATTTTTTTGATTATGATGATTTGCAGTCATTGCAGCAGGATTGTTCCACGCCGGATAAGTTCCCTCAGTATGAACCCCTGCAGGTGGACGGGGATATCTGCCCGGCCTGCCATGCCGTAACCGGAGAAGTGCACGAGCTGGGCTGTCCGGTCGAGATTTGTCCCTGGTGCGGCGGCCAGCTTATCAGCTGTTCCTGCCGTTTTGATCAACTGGGTGTTGAGGTCATGACGGACGCGGATATCGCCCGTTTTGAGGCGTTGCTGAATGAACGTGGGCGAATAGCCTATTCACCCGATCAGCGGCCGAGCTTTGCCGATGAAGGACCGGGTGTTGTGCTGGAGTAGCGCAGATTTTTTTGGTTTTACTGTCTTGATAAGATGGGCAGGCAGGGAAGGGCCGCAACCGGTGCCATATGGTTTGATACGGCACCGGTTGTGTTGGCAGTATTATTTTTTCAGGGATTCCAGGTATTCAAAGAGATCGGAATTTGTTGACAATATCAACGAGGTGTTGTTGCCAATGATGTTTTTATAACTTTCCAGGCTTTTCTGGAAGGAATAAAATTCCGGATCTTTTGAGTACACCAATCCGTAAATTTTTGTGGCCTCTGCATCCGCCTTACCTTTAATTTCGGTGGCCTCCCGTTTTGCCTTTGAAGTAATTTCCTTGAGCTCCCGATCCACTTTGCCAAGAATTTCCGCCTTTCGTCCTTCACCCTCGGAGCGTTTTTCAGCGGCGATTCTTTTTCGTTCCGAGATCATCCTGGCATACACCTTTTTCCGTACCGTATCAATATAGTTGACCCTTTTGAACATCACGTCAATAAGAGTAATCCCGTATTTCGGGGTGACGCTGGAGGCGGCTTTAAGTACCTGTTGGCTGATTTTGTCTCGGCCGACTTTGGGTGGTTTGCTCATGTCGCCTGCCTGGGTGGTGGACATGACCGTGGACATCATATAATCGGGTTTCCAGTCGGAGCTGCGGATTATGTCAATGAGATTATTTTTGTTGACCAGATCGCGAACCGTTCCGTTTATGATGTCATCAAGTAGCGATTGCGCCCTTGCCTCAGTGCCCACCGCCTGCAGGAATGTGAGGGCGTTTGAAATTCGCCAGCGGGCGGTATTGTCGATGTAGATAAAGGTCTTGTCATTGGTCGGTATCTGGTTAGGATCGCCGTCCCAGATCATGATTCGTTTTTCAAAGTATTGGACCTTCTGGGTTACGGGTCGTTTGAAATGGAGCCCGGCGTCCGTGACCGGCTGACCGACGGGTTTACCGAATTCGGTAATAACCGCCTGCTGGCCCTCTCTGAGGATAAAAAAACCGTCCCAGGCCATTGCGATAAGGCCGAAGACCACGCCAAGGAGAATAATACGCACTATATGTTTCATAATCGTTCCTGCCGCTATCCTATTTTATTTCCGGTTTCGGTGATTTTTTGGCCAAATCGAGAAACGGAAGAAGGGTCTGTTGTTTTTTGTCCATGACGTAAATATGGTCGACGCCGGGCAGAATATCCTGCATGGCCTCAAGGTACATTCTGCGCCTGGTGACATCCGGGGCCAGTTGGTATTCCTTGACAATGGCACGAAAACGATTGGTCTCGCCTTGTGCACGGTTAATCCGCTGAATTGCATAGCCGTGCGCTTCTTCAACGATTCTTTTGGCGCTGCCCCGTGCTTTGGGTATGACCCGGTTATATGTTTCCTCAGCCTCGTTGACCAGTCGTTTTCGGTCCTGGTCGGCCTCGTTGACTTCATTGAAGGCCGGTTTGACGGGGTCGGGCGGGTTAATATCAAGAAATCGCAGCGTAACAATGGAAACGCCGCACTCCAGAAGATTCAGTTGTTTCTGGAGTTCCTGTTTGGCGGAACCGGCAAGGATTTCCCTGTTGCTGAGCACATAATCAAAGTCCATGTTGCCGACAATACGCCTGGTGACCATTTCCGAGGCATCGCGGACCGCCTGTGGTACGTTACGGACCTTGAACAGGAAATTGACCGGATCGCTGACCTTGTACTGGACGATCCAGTCGACGTTAATGACGTTTTTGTCACCGGTCAGCATCAGTGATTCCATATCAAAACCCCGTCGATCAAAGACGGAAGTCTTGCCGGGCAGGCGGGTCCTGAAGCCGAATTCTTCTTTACGCACCGATTCCACATCAACTTTGATCAGATCTTCCATATAGGGAATCTTAAAGTTGAGGCCAGGTTGCGTTGTGCGGGCGTATTTACCAAATCTGAGAATGATACCGACCTTGCCCGGTTCAATGGTATAGAATGATGAGTAGACGCCTTTGAAGACGAGCAGGGCCAGGATAATCAGGAAAATCTTTCCGATGCCCGGGCCGACGCTCGGCGCTGACGAGGGTGGGACGCCGTCATCGCCCTGATTGTTTTGCTGGTCCTGACCACCAAAGGCGTCCCGGATTTTCTGGATCAGGGCGGCGAGTATATCTTCGGGTGAGGAAGGTTTCTTGTTCTGCCCCCAGGGAGGCTGTTGGTTCATGGGCATGGAAGACCTCTATCTTCACGGGTTGGGGAAGAGAAAGCCCTTTTGTTGTAAGGGCCGGATGGAATAATTTTCGTAAAAGTAGTTTATATTAAAAACCGGAAACACCGGACTGGCAAGTCTTTTCTCGCTTCTCCCCTATGAAAGGGGCGGGTTGCACCGTAACTTCCGGATCACTTTTATTGTTCATTGTGGCTGTGGTTTGAGATTCCGGGCCGGCTATGCCGGTTACAAAAGTGGCATCGGCGCATGAAGATCGGCAATCCACCAGCAAAGGAAGATAAGCACAAGGGCGCAACAGAAGAGAAAACGCTGGATAGTGGTGTTGTCGGCAATTTTTATGAGGTTTGTGAGGATGATCAGCAAGCCGACGACAATACCGCAAAAAAAACCAAAGAGGTGGGCGCCCAGGTCGGTATGTTTCCCTGTCGACCCTAAAAAGGCGAGTAGGCCCGCCCCGGCACCAAGGGGAATAAGAAATCGAAGTGGTGAATTTCTGCCCATTTTTATCTGCAGGCCACTGAACATTCCGATGGCGGCAAAGACGGCGGTGGAAAATCCCACTGAAAAATGGGGCCCACTCCTGATGACGATATTGATAAAATTAGCCAGAGCCCCGGTGAGCAGGAGAAGAAGCCAGCCGGACCCGTAGCCGATTGTTATACAGAGCAGATGCACCATGAATCCGCCGATCAGACAGTTGCCCAACACATGCATGGTGTCGGCATGCAGACTCAGCGCTGTTATAAGCCGCCACCATTGACCATGATCCAGGATCTGTGAACTGTCGATGGCCCCGACCTCAAACCAGGGATTGCCCGGCTGCCAGGGGCCGGTAACCTGGAAGAAGAGAAAAAGACCGCCGATCATCACCAGGGTCGGCGGGGGCGGTGTCTGCCTGTGCCGTTGCTGTATCCAGTTAGGGGGTGGAGGCCAGTTGCTGTTTTCCTCAAGATAGGCCTGCAGTTGTTGCCTGGCCTGGTCGGCTTCCTCCCTGGGAACGAGTAAAAGGGTATCCTGTTGAAGGTAGTCAATGCCCATGGCGGCAAGAACCAGGGCGCAGGCGGAAATATGATCATGCTCTCCCCGGGCAACCACGGAGTATTGCGCATTCTCATCCATGATCAGGTTTGGGAGAGTGTTGTTTTTCATGAGGAAGGTAAGGTGGGCTTCTTGTTTAACACCTCAATCCTGTAGTTGTTCGTGCACCGAGAATGTTGAGACAGGTGCAGGTACAAGGGACAGGTATCGGGCCTGCGAGACTCCGAGTGAATTTCGGCATGGTTGTACTGATGCCCGTACATTGAGCACAAAATTCGTGAAGCCGATACGGTAAATATGCCTGTATCAGCGTCCGGATACCGGATGACTACAGAATTTAGGTAATAACCTTAAGCGTAAACCATGACAAGTCAAGGATGAGTTGGTAAGGTGGCTGGGATGAAAATTTATCCGGGATTTTATTTCTCGTTATTGTTCATCGAAAATCCTCTTGATTGCCGTTGTTTTTTGACTGATGT
>DRLX01000385.1 GCA_011322715.1 Desulfobulbaceae bacterium | reverse complement strand
GGCCCGGGGACATCATCGGCATTCACAACCACGGCACCATCAAGATCGGCGATACCTTCACCAGTAAAGAACCGCTCAAGTTTACCGGGATACCCAACTTTGCGCCCGAACATTTCCGCCGGGTCATTCTCAATAATCCGTTGAAAACCAAGCAGCTGCACAAGGGCCTGATACAGATGGCGGAGGAGGGGGCCGTGCAGTTATTCCGGCCGCTGATGGGCAATGAATATATCCTGGGCGCGGTCGGGGTGCTCCAGTTCGAGGTGACCATGGCCAGGCTCAAGGCCGAATACGGAGTGGACGCCGTGTATCGGGACGTACAGTACAGTCTGGCCCGCTGGGTGGAATGCGATGACCAGAAGATATTCAGAGAGTTTCAGAAAAAGTTCCAGGGGTCCCTGGCCCTTGATGCCGCAGGCCACCTCGCCTATCTCTGTGACGGCAACTGGCGCCTGACCCGGACCATGGAACTCTATCCGGATGTGGTCTTTAACAAGACCCGCGAACATACCTGATCATTGCTGGCGCTGGCCGGATATTTCCTGTATCTGCTGCTCCTCATTATCAACAGGAGCTACCCGGGCCATCCGGGGCCGTATCGTTTAAGTATGGGCCCAGAAAGGGTTTATGTTTTCTGATCTCATCTTTTGTCAGGCCGTTTAATTCATAGGGGAAAACCAGCCAGTCCTCGGTTTCGTGCATTCGGAAATCGGGTTTGATTGCGGTTTCCCTGTAGGATGGGCGTTCATAGAGGGTGGCGATTCGGACCTGTCCTGGCATGTTTCGTTTCAGATGACGGCGTAACCGCTTGATGACGGCATCAATGCTCTTGCCGGAGCTGAAGACATCGTCAACCAGCAGTAACGAGTCATCGGCGTTGAGATTTTCCAGTAGGAACTGGGTGCCGTGTACTCTGATTTCGGTATCGGCCGATGCCACCATTTCGTGGTAGTAGGGCTGGCCGCGATAGGAGGTGCGCAGTGAAATATGGTTGGTCTCCACGCCAAGGGTTTGCAGGCATTCCTGGACATAGATACCCACTGAACTACCGCCCCGCCACAGGCCGACGATAAAGGTCGGTCGGAAGCCCGACTCGAAAATCTGCACGCCCAGGCGAAAGGAATCAAGGATCAGGGTTTCTTCGTCAAGAAATATTTTCTTCATACCGGTTGTGTACCCATGGAAAAGAAAAAGGTCATGTCCGTTAAGGGGATCATATTCGTTTTACGATACCCTTTTTCAATCTTTTCTTGTATAAAAGAAATTTTCTTTTTCTGATTCTTACAAGGAGAATAATGGACAAGATTTACCTGACCGCCCAGGGGTTGCTGGAAGACTCCTTCAAGCTGGCCCACCGAATTTTGACCAGCGGGTTCAAACCCACCTTTATCATCGCCGTCTGGCGGGGTGGCGCGCCCATAGGGATTGCGGTGCAGGAGTTTTTGTCGTTTCACGGCATCCATGCCGATCATATCGCCATCCGTACCTCGTCCTATACCGGTATCGACAACCAGACCCGTGAAATCGAGATTTTCGGCCTCAATTATCTGGTGAAAAACATGCAGCACACCGACCGGTTGCTCCTCGTTGATGATGTCTTTGATACCGGCCGTTCCATGGAGGCCATCGTCAATGAACTGCAACGCCGCATGCGCCTGAACATGCCCGAAGATGTCCGCATAGCCGTGCCCTATTATAAGCCCGAGCGCAATCAGATCGGCAGGGCGCCCGAGTATTTTGTCCATGAAACCAACGCCTGGATCAAATTTCCCCATTCCCTGGAGGGGTTAAGTGTTGATGAAATCAGGGAAAAACGTCCCGCCATCTATGAGATAGTCAAAGATCACCTGCCCAAGACCTGAAATTTCACCCTCAGGTGGACGTTACCGCCAACCCAAACCTGTAGGGGCGGCTTCAGCCGCCATATTTTCCACGGTCATCACAAGAATACACCATCGTAATAGGCGAATAAATTCGCCCCTACGGAGAATTGGTGCAGAGAATATTGTCAGAGGCGGTTGCTACCGCCATAGAGATGCCCGACAATCAGCTGTCCTGCAACCAGATAGCATCCCAGTGGGGGTACTCCTCAATATGCTGTACCATATTTGCCCGCAGGGGATTGGCAACAAGATACCGGGCAACCTGTTTGATGTCTTCCTCCCGGCGCAGGGCATGGTCATAATAGCCGCGCTGCCAGATTGAACCCTGTCGATGCAGGTATCTGTTGAGATCACGCGCGGAACCGCCTTTGAACAATCGCACCACATCCGCAAGCCTTTTTCCTTCCCCAAGTTGTATCAGCCAATGGAGATGATCCGGCATCAGTACCCAGGCAAGGGAGTCCATAAAACGGTCGTCATGGAGTTGCCGCATCCTTTGAACCACAATGCGCGCGCACCGGAAATCTGTAAACCAGCATTTGCGCCCGGCCGTACAGATGGTGAGGTGGTAGATTTGTCCGGGTATGGAAACTCTGCCCTTTAAGAGATTATCACGAGGCATGGTGAGTCTCTTGCCTTCAGTATGTGGGGAAAAGTTCAAGGGTGGTTTTTATCGTCTGCAAGGTTTCTGTAATGATCATACCTTATCCGGCGAATAAATTCGCCCCTACAGACGTTCAATCCTGAAAATACTGTAGGGGCGGTTTTAACCGCCATATTTTCCATTGTCATTACAAGGATGAGCCACTATAACCGGCGAATAAATTCGCCCCTACGGAGAGTTGGTGCCTCGTGCAACGATACGGGTGAATCAATTTACCCCTGCAGGTTATGCGGCGGCAAGGACTGTGCAGGTATTTTGTTTGATGGAACCGTATACCCAGAAGTCGGGTCTGGGGCCGGGCAGGGTATGGGCTTCGGCAATAATCTGTCTGGCCCTTGTGCGGGCGGTTGTATCTTCTGCCTTATTGAAAAAAATGCAGCTGCGGGCTGTGG
The DNA here is from genome assembly GCA_011322715.1 of Desulfobulbaceae bacterium. Classification (GTDB taxonomy): domain Bacteria; phylum Desulfobacterota; class Desulfobulbia; order Desulfobulbales; family Desulfobulbaceae; genus DRLX01. The sequence goes on along the minus strand of DRLX01000385.1, from coordinate 416 downwards.
GTGGACAGCCTTTGAGCAAGCCTTGCGGATGGACGGCCAGGCGGGCGAGGGCGAGGGGGGTGACCTGCTTTTGCAGCCGCAGTCCGGTGATGGCGGCAACCGACCTGGGGCGGAAAACAAAATCTTCGGTCAGGGGCCGGCCAATACAGTCAAGGCCGACCAGGGCGATAAAAAGGTCCGTCCAGGCAGGCACCACCGGTTCGTTTGCTCCGGGTGCTTTCAGAGACAGGCCGCGGGCGCCGTCGGCCTCGATGATCATCGGGTCGGCAGGGGCTTGGTTACGGACGCGGGCGAGTTCGGACGGGGATAATCCGGCCAGCTTGCTGCCTGGTAGCAGGTGATGTCCGATAGTTACGTGCCGGTCGCGCTCAAGTGCTGTGACAAGGCGGGAAGAAAAATGTTCTTCACCCCGAAGG
>DRLX01000384.1 GCA_011322715.1 Desulfobulbaceae bacterium | reverse complement strand
CAGAATAACGGTAACTTACTGGTTTAACAAAGTAGAATTAACAGCTTTATTGTTACAGGTCCGATCAGATTACTCTGATCGGGCCTGTTTTGTTTCTGTGACTCTAATTTGTACAGTTGTTACCGAATTATCATATTTTTCCTTCTCTCCTGGTGCATAACAACCAGCAACTGGTTTTTTTGCACCAGCTCCGAAAAAAGAATGAAGAGGGAAACGCCCGATTGTTCTTTTCGTAATGTGCTGTTTTACTGTAACTTTTTCTTGTGCCATAAAATAACGTGTCTTTTGGCCGGTTATTTGTTCTCTTGAAATATATACGTCCCCTGTGCGGAGTACTTGAGGCCAAAGCAGGTGAAATTTCAGACAAGGAGAGGTGCAGTATGGCAACGCTTACCGACCAGTATCGTCTTGACGCCCGCCCGGACCGGATTGATCTTCGTGACCGTCCTTATGAACCGCCTCTTCAGTCCCTTGAGGCGGAATATCCTCCGGCCCTCTATGTGACGAAATATTTTGCCTCTTATAAACGTCTTGTCCTGAATCAGGGAAAAGAAGGGGCCTGCACGGGGTTTGGTCTGGCCGCCACCATCAATTATCTGCTCTGGCGGCGCGTGGTCCTTGCGCAGGACAAAGGAAAACCGCCCGGGAAATCCGATCTGCCGGCCCAGGTCAGCCAGCGCATGTTGTACCATCTGGCCCGTTTTTATGATGAATGGCCGGGTGAGGATTATGAGGGCTCCAGCTGCCGGGGAGCGGTTAAGGCCTGGTATAAACATGGGGTATGCAGCCTCGATTTCTGGCCCTACTATGATGAACAGGGTCGGGCCCGCTTCCGTAAGCCGAAGGAAGGCTGGGAAGAGGATGCTGCGGAACGACCGCTCGGCGTGTATTATCGGATTGATAAAAATTCCCTTACCGATATGCGGGCCGCCATCCAGGAAGTCGGCGCCATCTATGTTTCCGCCCAGGTGCATCAGGGCTGGATGTTAAAAAAGAGCAAGGGCGGTACGGTCAGTCACAAGACATTGCCCCGCATCAGATGGCAGGAAAAGGTAAGACCCAAGGGGGGACACGCCTTTGCCCTGGTCGGATTTAACCGCAGAGGATTTATTGTTCAGAATTCGTGGGGTCCGAACTGGGGTACGAAAGGTTTTGCCGTCTTGACCTATGACGACTGGGTTGCCAATGGCCGGGATGCCTGGGTTTGTGTGATGGGAGCGCCGACGGAGAGCAAGGTCAAAAAACATTTTGTTTCGACGTCCGCCGACCGGGAGCAGTCGCTTTTTAATGCCGATCCCACGACCTTTGACCTGTTTAGGCAGGAAAAACGAGAGTATCAGTATCAGGATAAGCTCGTCAAACCCTGGGACGAGGGCAAGGCCTACGATCACACGGTGGTGATGGGTAATGACGGTCTGGTTATCAATCGCCTGGTGGTCAATAACGGACCCGTTGATACGGTTGATGACATCGTTGTTGAAAAGCCTGCCGCCTGGTTTGCCGGGCAGGGCGGGGATGAAACGAATATCGTTCTCTATGCCCACGGCGGTTTGAACAGTGAAGGGGCCTCAATCAAGAGAATACGAACCATGGCGCCGTACTTTGAAGCCAATGGGATTTATCCGGTTTTTTTCACCTGGCGAACCGGACTGCTGGAATCCATTGTCGCCATTATGGATGATGCCGTCAACCGTCTTTTTCCACATTACAAGGGCATTGAAGACGTACTTGCCGAGGCACGGGAACGTGCCTCCGATATTCTGGACCGCACCCTGGAAGTCGCCTCGGAAAATCTCGGCGTTAAGGCGGTCTGGTCGCAGATGAAACAAAATGCCGAAGCTTCGGCCATGAAGAGCGGCAACAATCGGGGCGCCTACCTTACGGTCAAGGCCCTTGCGCGTCTGCAGAAAAAATATCCGGGCCTCAATATTCACCTGGTGGGGCATTCCGCCGGTTCCATTCTGCTTGGTCATATGTTGCGGAACTGCCGGCGCAACAAGGTGCGGATTGCAAGCTGTACGCTGTATGCAGCGGCATGTAGCGTTGATTTTGCCAACAGACATTATATCCGGGCAATAGAAAAGAACGTCCTGAAGAAATCGGACCTGTACCTGCACCTGCTCAGTGATGCGCGTGAGCGTGATGATACGGTCGGCCCGTACCGCAAATCTCTTCTCTATCTTGTCAGTCGCGCCCTGGAAAATCTGCATAAAACACCGCTGCTCGGCATGGCAAATGTGTTTGAACCATCCAAGAATAAAGACGGTAAAACCTGGAACAGCGCCACCCTTTCCCAGCTCAAGACCTGGCAGAAATTTTGGGATAAACAGGCCTTGAGTATCGTCGATGACGAACAGGTGCCGACGGCGGCTGAATGGAAAAAACATAAGATCGTTAAGGAAACCGCATGGATAAAGGCTGCGCATGGCTCCTTTGACAATGATATTCTTGTGGTTGATAAAACCATTGAACGCATCATCGGCAAACCATTACCGCACAGTGTGGAAAATCTACGTTATTGAACCGTTTATTGCTGTAACAATTGGATTTTTGATCATTGCCTTTGGCGAAGCAGGGGCATATTCAAGCCGACACAATTAAAGTGTCGGCTTTTTTGTTTTTGCGGAAGGT
>DRLX01000383.1 GCA_011322715.1 Desulfobulbaceae bacterium | reverse complement strand
AACGGGGCCGGATTGTGGCCCTGTTACTCCACTTTGTTTCAGTCACCAGAGGTGACGGTCAAATAATCTGAATTCTCACAAACCTCCTGTAACAGATTGTGGGAAAAATCGCTGCTTTTTGTGCAGAGTATTTGGGGAGCAACACTTTACCGAAGGTATTCACGATCCAGGCCAAGCCTGGAACGCGCTTACAGTTGGGGCCTATACGGAAAAGAACCACATCGATCCGGCCCAATATCCTGACTGGCAAACAGTCGCACCCCCCGGCGACCTGAGTCCCTCCAGCACAACCTCCATGGATTGGTCAAGAACATGGCCGATCAAACCGGATATTGTCATGGAAGGCGGGAACATGGGCCTTCACCCCACAGCCGGAACCGCCGACAGTATAGACAGCCTGGAACTCCTGTCCACCAACTGGCAACATGAATTAATGCGTCCCCTGGTGATTACGGGAGAAACCTCCGCCGCCACCGCCCTGGCCGCGCGTTTTGCCGCCATTATTCAGGCACAGTATCCGGAGTATTGGCCGGAAACCATAAGGGCCATGCTGATTCATTCCGCTGAATGGACAGAGGCCATGAAAAAAAGATTTGCCCCCTTTCGCGTCAAACAAGACCGTGAAAATCTGCTCAGGTATTGCGGTTACGGTGTTCCTGATCTTTCACGGGCCTTGTGGAGCGCAAACAACGCTCTTACCCTTGTTGCCCAGGATACCCTGCATCCATTTGATAAAAAAGAGGGTAGGATTGTCACCCGTGACATGCACCTGCATGCTATTCCCTGGCCGACTGAACTCCTTGCCGAACTGGGCAATACGCCGGTAACGATGCGGGTAACCCTTTCCTATTTCATTGAACCTAATCCGGCCAGAAGGGGCTGGGGCAAGAAATACAGTTATGCCGGTCATGGACTTCGTTTTGAGGTAAAAAGACCGCTGGAATCTCTGGAAAATTTTCAGAAGCGCATCAACAAGGCCGCTCGTGACGAAGAAACCGGCCGCTCAGGAGCGACCTCTCCCAGCGACCCCAACTGGATACTGGGGAAAAATCTTCGAAAAATAGGCTCCGTCCATTCCGATACCTGGTCCGGCCCTGCTGTTGAACTGGCCCAACGGGGCTATATTGCGGTTTTTCCGGTGATGGGCTGGTGGAAATCCAATCCCCGCCATGAACGATGGGCCAACAAGGCCAGATATTCCCTCATCGTCACCATCAAAACCCCGGAAACAGAAGTCGATCTTTACACCCCGGTTGCTGCTATGGTTGCTGTCCCGGTAAATATTGCCATTGAAACATAGTCATCCCTTGACGGAAGGAAAACAGTGAACAACGGAGAACTGAAAAAACTGGAAGATAACCTCTGGAACGCCGCTAACTCTCTGCGGGCCTATGGTGGAATCAAGGCCTCGGACTATGCGGTACCGGTGCTGGGGTTGATCTTCCTGCGTTTTGCCGACAACAAATATACCCATGCCGAACCGGAGATTACAGCCGAGTACAACAGAGACAAGGGCAGCAGGCTGGAACGGAGCATTGAACAGGTGGCCATTGAAAAATGCGGTTTTTATCTCGCACCTGAGGCTCGCTACGACTACCTGCTTAATCTGCCGGGAGAGATCAAACATGCCCAGGCCATCAAGGAGGCCATGGAATCCATTGAGCGCAGCCAGGACGTTCAGTTTCAGGGAGTGCTGCCCAAGGAGCCCTATTTTGCTATCGAGAAGAAAAAGGAAGACATCCTGCCCCAGCTCCTCAAGCTCTTCTCCGATATTCCCGAGGATGCCTCAGGGGATGTGTTCGGCAAGATATATGAATATTTTCTGGGGAAATTTGCCCTGAGTGAAGGACAGAAAGGAGGAGAATTTTTTACCCCCACCTCCGTGGTTCGCTTTCTCGTCGAGGTTATTGAACCCTTTCCCGGCAATACTCCAAAAGATAAAATCAGAACAATTTTTGACCCGGCCTGCGGCTCCGGCGGCATGTTTGTCCAGTCTGCCAATTTTCTGGAAAAGGCCAAACTGTCCCGTGATAAAATCTATGTGGAGGGGCAGGAGTTCATGGGCGAGACCGTGCGGCTGGCGAAGATGAACCTGCTGGTCAACAACCTGCGTGGTGAGATTGCCGAAGTCAACTCCTATGAGACAGACTATTTCAACAGCCTTGGCAAATATGATTTTGTAATGGCCAATCCACCTTTTAACGTCAAGGGGATTAAAGAGAGTACTGTCAAAAACGATCCCCGCTTCACCCATTATGGCCTGCCCAAGCCCAAAGGCGGTAAAAAAGGGCAGGACAAGATTACCGATGCCAATTACCTGTGGATCTCGCTTTTTGCCACTTCATTGAACGATACGGGCCGGGCCGGATTTGTCATGGCCAACTCGGCCTCGGATGGCCGCAACGCCGAATACGAAATCCGCCGCAAGATGGTGGATGACCAGATCGTTGACTGCATGGTGACCATCCCCTCCAATATGTTTTACACCGTGACTCTGCCCGCCACTCTCTGGTTTTTGGATAAGGGAAAAAGAGGAACCGAACGTCAGGACAGAATCCTTTTTATCGATGCCCGCAATATCTTTCGCCAGCTCGACCGTGCCCATCGGGACTGGAGTGAAGAGCAGATTAAAAACCTGGCAGCCATTGTTCAGCTCTACCGGGGCGAGCATGAACGCTACCATGAACTCATAGCCTCTTACATCACCAACGCCATTGGTGCATTACGAACAATTAACCCACCCCTTGCTGAGTATCGAAAGCTCTATAACCGACTGGCCGAGAATCTCACCCTCTACGCCAAAGAGAGTGAGGCCAGGCGCAAACCGGCCCAGGCAAAGAAGCTGGCGGCATCCGGACTGCTCAACCGTTTGGCCGAACTGGCCGTGCTTGATAAATTTACCCTGCCGGAAATTGAAAATTTGACCGGTTTTGCGCCGACCAGGAAAGATAATACAAGCCAGCTTGAATTTGCGGCCGGACTGGGTGCAGTAGTGAAAGTGTACGGGGAAATAGCAGCAAAATTACAGGAAAGGCACAAAGAAATACTTACGATCTACAAACAGGCCGGGAAACTGTTACGACTCAAACAGGACAAACGCTGGAGCGAGTTGGGGCTTATCGGCGCGGATTCGGCCCTGAATGAAGCATTACGCCTGGTCTGTTTTGAGGATGAAATTCAGGAGATTCGCGGTGTGCTCGACTGGCCCCGCTACTGGTTCGAAAGCATGGACTGGTTGCAGAGCCGGTTTCCCGAGGCAAAATATACGGATGTGGTGGGCCTGTGCAAGGCGGCGGAACGGGAGGAGTATGCCGAGGAACAGGATTACTCATTGAATGCCGGACGTTATGTGGGGGTGGTGATTGAGGGTGAGGATATGACGAAAGACGAATTTAAGCAGCAGATCAATGAAAAAAGTCAACACTTTAAAGAGTTAACGATCTATAGCCATCAACTTGAAAAGACAATTTCTGAAAATATACATCGACTCTTGAATGGATAATGCATTGAATCTGCAACGACTTGATACTTTTTTTCTTCTAAAAAGGGGACATGATTTACCCGCCCAAAACCGCAAAGAGGGTAAATATCCAGTTATCTCTTCTTCCGGAATAACCGGTTGGCATAATGAATGGAAAGCTAGGGGACCAGATGTCGTAACGGGAAGGTATGGGACCTTAGGAAAAGTTTTTTACGAAAAGAGCGATTTCTGGCCGTTGAATACAACTCTATATGTATACGATTTTAAAGATAGTTATCCGAAATTTGTCTATTATTTTTTAAAGGCGTTAAATTTTGATCATCTAAGTAGCGCAGCAGCTGTACCAGGACTTGATCGAAATGTTTTACACAGTTTGAAGGTGGATTTTCCACCCTTGCGGATACAAAAAAAAATCGCCAACATCCTCTCCGCCTATGACGAACTCATTGACAACAATAACCAACGCATCAACCTGCTGGAACAGATGGCAGAGGAGATCTACAAGGAGTGGTTTGTCCGCCTCCGTTTTCCCGGCCATGAACAGACCCGTATTGTTGATGGAGTGCCCGAGGGGTGGGAAATTGTCAGGATCAAAAATGCCTTCGATATAATTGGTGGTGGTACTCCTTCTACAAAAGAAAAAAGTTATTGGGAAAACGGGACAGTTAACTGGGTAACACCAACTGACATAACCGGGGCGCCAGGTTTATTTATTAGCGAGGTGGCCAACAAAATAACAGAGTCAGGACTATCAGGCTCTTCGGCAAAACTTTTCCCTCCTTACTCGGTTATGATGACAAGCCGGGCAACCATAGGTGCGATAGGTATAAATACTCAACCCGCCTGCACAAACCAAGGCTTTATTACTTGTTTACCAAACCGTCATTTCCCATATACCTATATCGCCAGTTGGCTTAAAATCAACAGACCTCTTATTGATAATTTTGCAACAGGAGCCACATTCAAAGAGATTGCTAAAACTGTTTTCAAACGATTGAAAATTCCAAAGCCAATATCGCCCATTTCCGAAAAATATCACAAACAGGTGGAACCGTTGTATGAAGAGATAAATATTCTTTTGCAAAAAAACAAAATCCTCAAACAAACCAGAGACCTCCTTCTCCCCCGCCTGATGAGCGGCAAACTCAGCGTGGACCACTTGCTGGCTCCTGACAACTGACACCTGTAACCGGAAATGGCCTTTCTCAATGAATCCCACATAGAAGAAGCAGACATCGCCTTCTTCACAGCAACGCTCAAATACCAGCATAGAGACGGCTGGCAAAAGAAACTGCTGGGCCGGGATTCCCTCAAGGATGTTGTGTTCAAAGACCGGCTTTATACCGCCCTTGCCCGTCTCAATCCCGAACTGCCTCCCATGTGCCTGGATCATGCCGTCCACGAACTTACCCGCAGCCGGGCAAGCAGGGAGCCGGTGGCCGCCAATAAAGAAATTTATGAGCTGATTCGGGGCGGGATCCCTGTGACCTACACCAATGATGAGTGGCGGGAGGTTCAGGATTACGTGCGAGTCATTGATTTCAACACCCCGGAGAATAATGATTTTCTGGTGGTCTCCCAGCTCTCCATCGAATACCTGAACATCAGCGGTATTACCCGGAGACCGGATTT
>DRLX01000382.1 GCA_011322715.1 Desulfobulbaceae bacterium | reverse complement strand
CGGCAAGGATCTCATTAAAATTACGATCAATGGCCCGGGCCGCTGCCACACAGACATGGTCCTCCTTGTCGGTCAGTCCGGCTGCCAGAGTATAGGCCCCCTTGCGAAGCGGCAACAGGGCCAGCGCCTCATAGGCGGCAAAACGCACATTGGCATTTTTCGGCACTGTGTCAAGCAACTTTCGAATCGGCATAATAGCACTCTCATCGCCGATATCGCCAAGCACATTCAGGGTGTGGACAAGAAAATCATCATCATGCTCCTTCAGATTTTCAATCAGCACCGGCACGGATTTCACCCCGATCCGAATCAATTCATCTTTGGCATAGATACGCATGTGCGCATGATGCGAACGTAATGTATCATTAAGTTTCTCCAGGGAAACCTGGTCCTGCACGTCTGAAAATATTCCAAGAATCAGCAGGTCAATCTCATTGTCCGTCCCCATCCGTTCCGCCAACCGATGCATGGCGGTCGGCGTACCCACCTGTCCCAGGGCCTGAATGGCCGTAATGATTAATTCCCTGTCGGCGGCATATAGATAATCGGTCAGGGTATTGATACATTGCGGGTCGCCGATAAGTCCGAGGGTCTCGATAATCAACTTCAGCAGATGACTGTCCTCGGTCTCTCCAAGCAAATCGATCAGGGCAGGAGTTGCCTCTTCAAGTTTTAACTCTCCGGCCGTCTCAACAAGGACCGTTTTATCTTGAATCACCGGGTTGCGGAGTCCATCAATCAACAGGTCCGGGTAGGCAATCAAATGAGAAATAAGCGTTTCCCGGATAACGGGCAATTGCGTTGCCAGGTCGGGAAAAGTGGTCAAAACATGGTTAAGAAGGGGAATGGTAAAATCGGCATCCGCCCGGGCAAGTTCATACAGGAGACGATTCTGGGTCTTTTTATCAACACTGCCGAGATGATCAAGAACCAACCGGGCCTTTAACGAATCACCGGTCGCAATGTTTGCCTTAATCTCCTCAATCATATGTTCTTCATTCAATTCCGCCATCCATTCCTCTCCGAATCAATTCCATGTCCACCCGGCTGATTGCTCACTTATCATTATGGTAACCAGTCTACACCGAGACGCCGAATCACATTAAAACCACCACTTACTACCATGGTATTATTTTTGCTGATATGGTCAAGAAAAATCTGCACCTCGTAGGAACGGGTTCCGGCATCGCAGAGAATGATCATTGTCCTGTCTTCGGGAATTTCTTCATATCGCTTGCGCACATCGATATAGGGAATAGCCAGCCAGCGTTCTTCACCAAATTTTTCCACAAACGGCCCTGCTTCCAGAGGATGCCTGATATCCAGGGCCATCCAGTCCGGTTCCAGCGAAAAGTCTTCCATCCAGGCCAGAAAACGATCCATATCAAGCTTACGCAGACGATCGGCACAGAGATTATCGGCAACGTATGCCGCTGAGTTAATTGAATCAATGGCAGCGGAAAAGGGTGGCGCATAGGCCATTTCCGCATCTCTGAAATCCTCAATAACAGCGCCGGCGGTGATCATGACGGCAGCGGCGTCAATACGGACGGAGATGGAATCGTTCATGACGCCAAAACCCTGCAACCCGAGAACCCGCCTGCTCTGCCGGTCAAAAACAAGCTGAAAGACGGCAATGGCCTCGCCCGGGAAAAAATGGGCCCTGTCCGCCGGTGCGGTCAGGGCGTAATCGGCGTCAAATCCTTCCGCCAGCGCCGCCTCATAGGTCAATCCGGTCGCCCCTATACAGCGATCAAAGGCCTTCATGATAAATGAGCCGACGGTTCCCTTGAAACGGCCGGCAATCCCGGCCATATTGTCTCCGGCAACCCTGCCCTCCCGGTTGGCAAGTGATCCCAGAGGTGCATAGGTTTCCCGACCGCTGACCAGATTGGTCAGGGCGACACAGTCACCGGCGGCGTAAATATCCGGATCACTGGTCTGCATACGCTGGTTGACGATAATTCCACCCCAGGGCGCCACCAGGAGCCCGGCCTCGGCCGCAAGTTCACTGCGGGGCCTGACACCGGCGGCCATGATCACCAGATCGGCGTCCAAGGTCCTTTTCGGTGTCTGCACCCCGGTCACCATCCCCTTTTCGTCCCCGAGGATGGCCGTTGCTCCTTCACTGGTAAACACTCTGACATCTTTTTCCTCAAGGTGGGTTTTCAGCATGCCGGCAAACTGCCAGTCAACAATCTTCGGCAATAACTGCGGCATGAACTCAATCAAGGTCGTTTCAATGCCCCAGAGATCCTTCAGGGCCTCGGCCATCTCCACGCCGATGGCCCCGCCGCCGATAACAACGGCCCTGGAAACCTTGCCGCCTGCGATCCGCTTTTTTATTTCAATGGCCTTGTGCAGATTGGCAATGGTAAAAACACCATCCAGGTCATTGCCGGGAATGGGCAGGACAAACGGTCGGGCGCCGGTGGCAAGCATAAGCTTATCGTAGGATAGTTCCCTTTCTTCACCACTGTCCAGGTTTTTCACCTGAACGGTTTTCTCTTTCCGGTCAATGGCCAGGGCCCGGGTCCTGGTCAGGACATTCACCCCTTTGGCCTGCCTGAAAAACGTTTCATCCCGCACCATGTGGAAGCTGGTTGAACGTAATTCCGCCTCATCCGAGACATCACCACACACGTAATAGGGGATTCCACAGCCACCGTAAGAAATGAGACTGTCCTGATCAACCAGGGTAACATCCCAACCGGGCTGCAAACGTTTGAGATGACAGGCCGCCTTTGGGCCGGCCGCAACCGCGCCGATAATAACAATTTTTTTCTCCATCACCATTCTCCCGCAAGATCAACCAAAACGCAGGGCTGTTCTTTATTTCTTCTTATTCTTCTTGTGTCTATACAGACGAATGTGCATTTTTTCCATGGTGACCAGCCCCTCGCCGATGACCGGATCAATCAGGTCAAGAAAATCCTCGAGCAGGTCCTGTTCGTCAACCAGCTCAATAATAACGGGCAGGTCTTCGGAAAGGCAGAGGATCGATGCTGTTTTTATTCGTGAGCTTGCTCCGTACCCCATCATTCCACGGGTGACCGTTGCCCCGGCAATACCGCATTCACGGGCCTTGCTTACAATCCACTCATACAGATGCTTGCCGTGATAACGACTGGATTCCCCGATAATGATACGTAACAGACTGCCTTCCTGCGGAAGCTTCATTTCTACCTCCAGATATTTGCTGCCAGTATACGGCCAAGCCAGACCATACCAACCCCGACAAAAACCTGAAAACCTCCATTCATGACCGCAAGATCGATCCTGTTGTCTCGAATCAACCCCAGGGTCTCATTGCCGAATGTTGAAAACGTTGTAAATGCGCCGAGCAGACCTATCAGAACAAACGACCGAAGTTCCGGAGAAAACATTGATCTACTCTCGACAAGATACGTCATAAAACCAATGACCAGGCAACCGATCATATTCACCGACATGGTGCCGAACGGAAAAATAAGAGAACCGCTGCGATACTGTACCCAGCCACTGACAAGATAGCGCAGAACTGCGCCGACAAAACCACCGGCACCGATAATGCCGAGCCTGACAATTGATTCCATGGTTATATAAAATTGATGACCTCGTAAAAAGTCAAATTTTTTCAAAGATGGCTAAATAAAAACATAGATATACAGGTAAGCGAAGACTCCGAGGAGTAGTGCTTCAGGCCGGGTCTCAACTATACAGGTAGTATGTTGTGAATCGCCCCGGAACAAACGACACAGTAAATCGAAGGTTTTACGACGCCATCAAAATTTCAATCCCTTAAACAGTCCCGGCACCAGCTTCTTTACCTCATCTTTTATGGCCTTCTTGGCAGCCTGACCGGCAAGATCAGACAGGGTATCAGTGATCATATTTCTGTTGAAATCCGGTTTTTTCAAGGTACCGCGAATAGGTACCTTAATCGTTGTTCCCTCAAGGACCCGGGCCCCCTCTCGACCGATGAGTTTTTCCGTTACCGGAATCTCAAGCAGATAATCAATGGTCTGGTCCAGACCCACCGAACCACTGATGGTCATCTCCGAATCAGCCACCAATACCCTCACCGGCGTACATCCGATACGGCCGTTCCTGCCGGTACAGGTTATTTCACTTTCTTTAAGGGTCAAGGTTTGATCGGCAACATGGAGCAGACGTAGAACTTCCTGCAAAACGCCACGACTGTCAAGGGCTACCCGACTGACATCGAAAACAACCTGGAACCGGGCCTTGTCACCGCCTCCCTTTGTTACCGGCCAGTAGAACTGCTCCATGGTCCCGCTTACCGAACCGGACGGGCTGGCCAGCACACCGAAAAGAGGATGAATTTTGGCAAGCACCCCGTCGGCAAGGGGTTTGTCTATCCGGACATTTGTAAGAATCGGCGATTTTTCCGGCATAGTAATAGCGGGAGGCCTGGCCGCAAGGTGGTATGTTGTATCAATGCTGAGACGACCACTGTTAAGTCCCCCGCCAATGCCTGCCTGCAGACTGCCTCCGGCCAGAGAAACCGGGATGGTGAGTGGTCCGGCCTCAATACCGGAGAACTTTAGTTTTTCCAACCACAGGGAAGTACCAAACCGCCCTTTCTCAAGTCCTTTTTTGTCCAGGGCCGTATCAACACTGAAATTCTGCGGTCTGCGACCGCGCATGACAAGATTCATTCCCGTATAGACCTTGACCAGTTGCGCCACGGCCGCAAAATCGACCGTCTGTTTCCCCTGAAGGTCAATTGTTGTCTCCTTTGCCCGAAGTATATTGCCACTAGCCTGCAGGGCAAGGGGCGGGGTATTGAGCTGCAACCTGCTGACTGCCAGCTTCTCTCCCGACAGCAGACCGGATGAACGAAAGACAGCGCTGATTTCTTGGCTGGGGAAGATCACCTTGCCCGCTCTGACCAGTCGAAATTTGGGGATTGTACAATCAAGGGCAACCGGATAGGGTTTCTGCCGCTGATCAGCCGTAAGGATAAAGGTGCCCTTTCCCAACGCCTGCACCTGTTTCTTTGCAGAAGATTGTT
>DRLX01000381.1 GCA_011322715.1 Desulfobulbaceae bacterium | reverse complement strand
ATGGATATCGGGCTGGGCAATGATGCCGACCCGAAAACCGGCCCGGACGAGAAATTTACCGATCACCGCCACCCCGATAAAGGGAGAATCGATGTAGGCATCTCCGGTCACCAGGATGACATCAAGTTTTGACCAGCCTAATTCTTTCATTTCCTTGCGGGTTGCGGGCAAAAACATTTTTTTATTTTTTTTTGGGGGGGGATTAATACCCAGCCCTTTGGGGCGTAAACCATCGTTGATGAACTCGTATAAAGTCCAAATTTTTTTCAAGTATGGCTAAGTAAAAACACAGATATACAAGGAGTAGTGTTCCGGGGCGGGTCTCAACTATACAGGTAGTATGTTGTGAATCGCCCCGGGACACACGACGCAGTAGATCGAAGTTTTTACGACGCCATCATCGTTGACGGCCCGTAGCGTGCAGCGGGTGCAATTTATTTCCTCGCGCTTGCCGCTGCCGAGCGACCGGCCAGCCAGCCGGTGGAAAAGGCCGCCTGCAGATTATAGCCACCGGTATCACCCTGCAGGTCCAGCAGCTCGCCGGCAATATATAATCCCGGCACCAGCTTTGACTGCATGGTCCTGGGATCAACCTGGGCCAGGTCAACCCCGCCGGCGGTGACAATGGCCTCGTCAAAACCGCGAAATCCACTGATGGGCAACGGAAAGTTTTTCAGCCAGTGACGCAGCTTTTTCCGCTTTTTCCCCGGCGTTATTCCGGCCTCCCTTGCGCCATCGAGACCGGCCTGCCCAAGGGCGACTCCAACCAGCTCCCTTGGCAGCAGGCCGCGCAACACGCTTGCAAGCGGCTCATGGCACCGCTGCTCAAAATCCCGGCGCAGTCGAACATCGAGCTTGTGGTCATCAAGGCCCGGTTTCAGATCAAGAATGACCGTGACCCGGTCCCCACGCCGAAGGGCATCAACAGCCATAAGCGATATACGCAAAACAAGGGGGCCGCTGATGCCGTACTTCATAAAGACCAGTTCTCCAAGGGCCTGATGGACCCGTTTACCGTTGATCAGGAGCCGTAACCCGATGTTGCGAAGGTGCAGGCCCACAAGTTCGGGCACATCGGCAAGGGTTTCCAGGGGCACCAGGGCCGGGCGCGGCTCGATGATCCGGTGGCCGAGCATGCCTGCCAGCCGGTATCCGTCCCCGCTTGAGCCGGTGGCCGGGTAGGAGGCGCCGCCGGTGGCAAGGATGGCCGCCGTGCAGGGGTACTGTTTGGCGCCGCAGTCGGCGCCGCTGATGCGTCCCCCGGAGACAAGCAGTTTTTTGACCGGGGATGCCGGGACAATCCTGACTCCGGACTCTTTGACCCTGCGCCGCAGGACACGGACCACCGCGAGCGCCTTGCCGTTTTTCGGGAACACGCGGCCGCCGCGTTCGGTGACAACTTCAAGGCCGCGGGCAGTAAAAAACTCGATCAATTCCAGTGCAAAAAATCGGTTGAAGGCTTGCCTGAGGAAACGACCGTTCTTGCCAAAATGTTCTATAAAGACAGGTAGATCGGCAATGTTTGTTAGGTTACACCTGCCCTTGCCGGAAATACCGATCTTCAGCCCCGGCCGATGCATCTTTTCCAGGAGCAGCACTTCGGCCCCGGCCGCAGCCGCCTCTCCCGCAGCCATCAGCCCTGACGCCCCGGCGCCGATAACAATGATTTTTTTGTGTTGTTTGTTCATCAGTCAAGAATATCCTGGGGAGTGTAGACAACAAAAACAGGCTTTTTGCAATTATGAACGACGGAGTTGGCAAGAGAGCCGAAAAAGAGTCGCTGGATCTTTCGTCTCCGGGCTGCGGTCATAAGGATAATATCATGGGAACCGACAGCGGCAAGCACGGCCTCCAACCGGGATTCAGAGGGCTCTACCCGTACTCGGGTGTTGGTGTCGACAAGGGTTGTTTCAAGCCACAGCCGCATTTGTGTTTCGCAATCCGTGATCTCCCGGTGGGAGGCATCGGCCTGCAGGATTCGAAGGAAGGTAATACTCGGCTGGTCTGCGGTGGCAAAGGCCTCGCAGAGAGGCAGGAGTTCATCAAATTCCTGCGGAAAGAGAAAGGGCACCAGTATTTTCCTGCAGGTGAGTTCTCCGACAAAGCGAATAGCAATCACGGGACAGGAAACATCGGCCGCCACCTTGTCCAGCACCTTCTGAAAGGCCAGGGGATTTCGGCCCAACGGATAGCCAAGGACAACGGCTCGCGTATCATGTCGTTCGACAGTTGAAATCAGGCCGGGTGCCGGATCATCATACACTGTTTCCCTCTGGAGAGGATAGCCAAGACTGTCGGCTTCATCACGCTCAGGCATGAACATGGCTTCAACTTCCTTGTCGGTGTACATCCCCTTTTCGGCTTTTGCAAGAAACCGCACCGACATGGGCAGAGCATGATAATGATGGGCAAGGATCACGCCGATACGGGCAAGCGCCCTTGCGGTTGCCGTATGGACGGCGGCAAAGACAACAACGCCTTGTGCGTTGGCGGCGGGATGCAGGGTTGCTCCTTCCCATGGCGCAAGACTGATACCGTCGGGTCCCCGCAGCCAGCGGTTACACTGTCGATTCGGACGCCCCTGACACTCCGGACGCAGTCGCGGACCCTGAATTTCATTGCCCTTGGCCAGGGTATAGCGAACCAGTAGCGGCCCGGCCAGTTCGGAAAAAACCACCCCGGCCAGGACAATGGGAGTTATAATGGTCGACCAGTGGCTGATCTTGGGATCACCGGCAATGATAAAGACCAGGCCGATGGCCACTCCCGCCTGGGGGATAAGGGCCAGGCCCAGGTAGTTCTTCACGACCGAAGGCGCTCCGGAAAGCAAACCGCCGATCCAAGAGCCGCAATATTTTCCAATGATACGAAAAATAATGTAAACCAGCCCTATCCAACCGGCGGTCCGCAAGGCGGAAATATCAAGATGTACTCCGGCCAGGGTAAAAAACAGGACGTAGATGGGTGGTTCAAAACCGTTGATGACCCGAAAGAGCCGTACGTCCCGTTCGGCCCTGTTTATCAGGACAAATCCGGCCATCATACCGGCAAGCAGGGGGGAAAGATTGAGCATGCGTGTACTTTCACCGCAGAATAACAGCAGTGCCAGGCCGGCGGTGAGCATTTCCTCCCGATTGTGCAGTTTATGGAGGACGAAGTCGATGATCAGGCCGGTGGCCACACCGATGGCGATTGAAAAAAATATTTCCGCACATGATGCGATGACCGAGGCAAGAAACGAGCTACCTCCATGTCCGGCAAGTTGATGAGTGATGGAAATCACAATTCCGAAGATCATGATGGCCAGGCCGTCACTTGCGGCAACCACTGCCAGAATTATCGATGTCAGTGGTCCGTCGGCCCCGAGTTCACGAATAACATGCAGAATGGATGCAGGGGCCGTGGCCACGGCTAAAGAGCCAAGCAGCAGGGCCGGGATCAACTCTTCCCGGAAGCTACCCTCTGAAAAGCCAAGAACATGGACGGCCGCCAGAGTACCGGCGGTGACCAGAAGAAAGGCGGCCAGGGCCTGAACAACCGCGATATATCCAACATGTCCGGCCACAGGGCCGAGTTTTCTGATCTCAATATGTTCGCCGATGCCGAAGGCGATGAGCATCAGGGCTATCTGGGTAAAATGGTCCAGCCGGTGAACAATGGTTTCCATGGTCAACAGGCCCAGTCCGGATGGCCCGAGGATAAGGCCGGCCAGAATAAATCCGGTTACCGAGGGCAATTTGATCAGCTGGACGATTTTTGCGCAAAGCAGACCTGTCGCCAACAAAACGGCTATGCCGAATGTCACTTCATTCATGGTAT
>DRLX01000380.1 GCA_011322715.1 Desulfobulbaceae bacterium | reverse complement strand
AGGCGGCGCAAAAACTGCTGGCCCTGGACCCACAGGCAAGAATTGTTGTCGCCAGCGGTTATTGCAATGATCCTGTGATGGCAACATATAGGGAATATGGCTTTAAGGCGGCTATTGCAAAGCCGTTCAATCTTGCCGAATTATCGGCCGCCATCAATACCGTTTTGTGTTCATCCTGAGGAACTTGTCTTTTTTCACCTGCTTGCTATGGATGGTGTTTTATTCGTTTGCAGCGGTCAGGCCGAGGATATGCCTATGGGTCAGCAATTTTGCCTTTTTTCGATCATTCTGGGCAACGGCATAGACGATCATTCTGATCTCCTGGAAATGTCGATTTCGGCGTGCCCCTTCCGCTTCTGCACCATTGTCATGTGATCGGCCGATTGCCGTCAGTGCTGCCTGAAGAAGAAAACCATACAGGGGGTTACCTCCAATTTCGGCTAATTCCTCAAAAAGAAGTGCGTCCATGGAAATGAGCGGATTGCCTCCTTTGTTTCCCGGCTCCAGCAGCTTGGTCAGTGTTGCCACCAGTTGTTTCAGCGGCCCGACATCTTTGCCGCCCGCAAGAGTCGCCGCCAGTGTTGCCACCTGTGCGGCAAGGTCGGCACTCAGGGCTATCAGATGCCGCCTGGTTCCCTGCCTTCCCTCCAGCAACAATAACAGATTTTCTGTGATCAATTCGCTGTTTGGCTCTCGTACAACAGCACCACCGCCGGCCCCAAGTTTAATGGTAATCAGTTTTTTCTGTTCGAGGATTCGTAATGCTTCTCGTAAGGTTCCCCGGCTGGTGGTAAAAATTGTGCACAACTCACGTTCCGAGGGAAGTTTTTCTCCCGGCGCCAATTCTCCACGGACAATGGCCCGTTGTATCTGATCAACAATATCTTGAAATATCCGGTTTTGTTTTGCTTTTTTAAAATGCATATTTTTTCCTCCTCGTTTACTTTTAGAGTATTTTAATGGTTTAACCATTAAAATGCAACTATTCTGAGGGTGGGATATCCATTGGTAATGTCTTCCCTGATTGAAAATCCGGCGCGGGGATTTAGGTTTGTATTCTTAGTTGAACAATGGTACAGGTTGACAAAAAAGAAAAGAACGGATTAAACGGTTATTGATTCTTTAAAAAAAGCCGTTTAAAATCGGAAAATTAGATATTTTTAACAAGAAGTTGTCGTGCTTATGAAACAGGAAAAAAGTACAAAACTCTCAGAACTGCAGGCCACGGCCATCTGCGGTAACGATATCACCTCATCGGTCCTCTATGTGTCGGCGTTGACCATTATCGCCGCTGGTCAATATGCATGGATTTCACTCTTGATTGTTGCCGTGGTTCTCTATCTGTTCAGGAAGATTTACGGTGAGGTGGTTGGTGCTTTGCCGCTCAACGGCGGCGCCTACAACGCCCTTCTCAATACAACCAGCAAGCAGGTCGCATCTCTTGCCGCCGCCCTGACTCTGCTCTCCTACATGGCAACGGCGGTTATTTCGGCCTCGGAAGCCATGCACTACCTTCATTCCATTATTCCGACACTGCCGATTACCTCGGCGACCATCGGCCTGCTCTCGTTTTTCATGGGCCTGACGATTCTCGGTATCGGCGAATCGGCAATGGTGGCCGTTATGATCTTCCTTTTCCATCTGACGACTCTTGTCCTGCTTTGCTCGACTATCGGTATCTATCTGACCCAGAACGGTCTTGCCGTATTCATTGCCAATAACCACCAGCCAGTTCCGCACGGTACGGTGACCATGGCGATTTTCTGGGGATTCTCAGCCGCCATGCTTGGTATCTCAGGGTTTGAAAGTTCAGCCAACTTTGTTGAGGAACAGAAACCCGGTGTTTTTCCCAAGACCCTGCGCAATATGTGGTTGGCGGTGTCCATCTTTAATCCGCTCATGGCCTTCCTTGCCCTGGCCCTGATCCCGATTCCGGAGGTTAAACTCCATGAGGCGGACCTGCTCTCGCACATGGCTGGGCTGACCGGTAACCACCTGCTGCCGACCCTGGTGTCCGTTGATGCCTTTCTGGTTTTAAGCGGTGCGGTGCTGACTTCCTATGTCGGCGTAACCGGACTGCTCGAGCGTATGACCCTGGACCGTATCATGCCTGCTTTTTTCCTGAAAAAGAACAAACGGGGCAGCTCGTATAGAATCATCATTTTGTTTTTTCTCCTTTCCGCTTCTATTCTTTTTCTGACCCATGGCCGGGTCGGCGTTCTGGCCGGGGTGTACACCATTTCCTTCCTTTCGGTCATGGGGCTGTTCGGAATCGGCAACATCCTGCTTAAAATTCGAAGAAAACGTCTGCCGAGGCCGGAAAAGGCGGGCTGGATTTCCGTGCTTGTTGCGGTGCTGTTTGTTGCCATTGCCCTGGCAGGGAATGTGATTAAAGAACCGGAAACCGATGCGCCCGCCAACCTGACTATCTTTCTGGAATACTTTATTCCGACCATGCTTTTTGTCGGTATCATGCTCAACAAAACAGCCCTTCTTGAACTGGTACTCAATTTTGTTGAATATCTGTTTGTGCCGGTCGCGAAAATGGTCTCTAAGATCAATCGGGGGGTGAGTGACCTGATTGATCGCATTACCTCTCAGGAATTTGTTTTTTTTACCCGTGGCGACAATCTTGCCAATCTCAATAAAGTATTGCTGTATATTAAAAATAATGAACATACCAAAAAGATAAAAATCGTCACCGTTCAGAAAAAACATGATGAGGAGATTTGCAGTAAACTGCGTCGGGATATTGAATTCCTCGACCGTGAATATCCTGAGATTGAGATAGAGTATGTTGAGCTGACCGGAACCTTTGGGCCGGATCTCATACAAAAACTTTCGAAGGAGTGGAATATACCGGTGAACTTCATGTTTATCGGTTCTCCCGGCGACCGCTTTCCCTATCGTATCGAAGAGCTGGGGGGAGTGCGTTTGATTATCTGAATAAGGAGATGGTATGAAAAGAATATCGTTGATGCTGCAACCGGAAACGATTCGGCATCGTTTGATGTTGCTTTCCGCCATTACCATTGGAATGGCTGTTGTCTTGATTGCCATTAACAGCTATCAGGTTATTTCACTGGAAAATGACCTGTTGACCATGG
Source organism: Desulfobulbaceae bacterium (assembly GCA_011322715.1). GTDB lineage: Bacteria > Desulfobacterota > Desulfobulbia > Desulfobulbales > Desulfobulbaceae > DRLX01. The sequence continues at coordinate 2,721 of DRLX01000380.1, read as the reverse complement.
AGAAGGTTGATGCTCTGATGAACGATATTCTTGAATTGCGTCGTTATGAAAAGAATATTCTTCTGAAAATAGAAAAGGGCAGTGTGCAAAAAGCGATGCAATCCCTCTTCCTTATCAACCAAGATATCAAGGTGCTGGAGCCCCTGATTGCACACGGTATAGCCGCCTCTTCATTTACCTCTCTCGTTTTCAATTTTAACAGTTATAAAAACGTCTTTAAACGATGGTGCGCTCTCAATTTATGTCCTGATAGCGCCCAGGGGAAGCGTGATATTGCCCGAATTCGGCAATTCGGCCGTAACATGGTCAATGATGGAGAAGAGCTTGTCCGTCATATACGGGAATCATTATGGATAAAATTCAAGAAAATCGTGTTTGGGTTGACGGTAGTGTCAATTCTTATCTTTTCATGCGGTGCAGCCATTACCTATTCCCAGACAAAAAATATTCTCCGACGCCTTGTTTCTCTTCGTCAGGCAACCCGAGATCTGGCGGCCGGGAAGTTTACTCCTATTCACGTTCCCAGGGCCCATGATGAAACCACAAATTTAATCGTCAGTTTTAATAAAATGGTTGAAGCTCTGGAACAAAAGCAGGAACAGTTGATTCAGTCCAAAAAGATGGCTTCGATAGGTACCTTTTCTTCCGGTATCGCGCATGAAATCAATAATCCACTCAATAATATATCCCTGTCGGCCGATATGCTGATGGAAGAATTTGATGAGCTGGATAAGGAGGAGGTAAAAGAAATCCTTGATGATATTATGGCGCAGACCGAGCGGGCGAGTAAAATTGTCAAGAATCTGCTCGATTTTTCCAGGGCCCATGCCACTGAAATGGAATCATTGCATATTGAGGAAGTGCTGGAGAAAACAAAAAATTTGATAGTTAATGAACTGCGTATTCATAAGATCGCGCTGGAAACTGAAATAGCGGAGAATCTTCCCCCGGTATATGGTGATTTTCAAAAATTACAGCAGGTTTTTCTTAATCTGATCATTAACGCTGAACAGGCCATCGGCGAGTATGGAAGAATTGTTCTTCAGGCAATGCAGGAATCCGATGATACTATACGCATTGATGTCAGTGATACCGGGCCCGGTATTGATCAGAAACATCTGGAACAAATTTTTGATCCCTTTTTTACGACCAAAGAGGCGGGAAAAGGGACGGGTCTTGGTTTGGCAATCGTTTATGGAATCGTTGAAAAACATGGAGGATATGTCGAAGTAGCCAGCAAGCTGGGTGAAGGAACGACCTTTTCAGTGTATCTCCCCGTTCATCAAGGAGAAAAAAGTGGAGGGCGGAAACCGGCATGATTTCCATTGCCGTTGTTGATGACGAACGTACCGCCAGGAGGATGACCGCCCGTATTCTGCGCCAGGCGGGATATCGTGTCGAGACCTTTGCCTCCGGCAATACCTTTCTGGAAAAAATGTCGGAGGACCCTTTTGATATTGTTTTTCTGGACCTGCGCCTGCCCGATACAAACGGTTTTGATATTCTGACCCATATAAAGGCCACCCATCGGGATACCGAGGTGATTATCGTCACGGCCAACTGTTCCATCGACAATGCCGTTGAAGCAACTAAAGAAGGTGCCTTTCACTATCTCGCTAAACCGTGCCGAGCCCATGATCTGCGTCTGATTGCGGATCGGGCAACGGAAAAGATTCGCCTGCATCGTGAGAATGCGCATTTAAAATTACAGATTGGAGAAAATGCCCTTATTCCCGGTTTCATCGGTAACAGCAGGGCAATGCAGGCCATTTTCGAGACTATCTCCAAGGTTGCTCAGGTCAACTGTAATATCCTTCTTGAGGCGGAGACCGGAACCGGCAAGCAGTTGACCGCCAGGGCCATCCATGAGTTAGGGGGGAACAAAAAGGCGCCTTTTATCTATTTTAACTGCGGTGGTTTTGCAGAAGACCTGATTTGCAGTGAATTGTTCGGTCATGAAAAAGGGGCGTTTACCGGGGCGGTCAGCCGAAAAATCGGTCTACTGGAATCAGCTGCCGGCGGTACGGTTTTGCTTGATGAAATTGGTGAAATGCCGCTCTCCATGCAGGTGAAGCTTCTGCATGTACTCCAGGAACGCAGGATTTTACGGGTAGGCGGAACCCGTCCGGTTGATTTGAATATCCGTATTATCGCTGCCACTAACAGGGATTTGAAAGAACTTGTCCGGCAAGGTGAATTTCGTGAAGATTTGTACTATCGCCTGAATGTGGTGACAATACGACTACCCCGGCTCAAAGAGCGTAAAGAAGATATACCGCTTCTTATTTATCATTTTATTGCCAAAGCCAACCAAGCTTTTTCCAAACAGGTCAGAGGGGTGACGTCCCAGACGCTTCATTTGCTTCTGAACTATGGCTTTCCCGGGAATGTGCGGGAATTGGAAAATATTATTCAACATGCGGTTGCCCTCACCGAGGCCCGGAAACTGACACCGGAAGACCTCCCACCCCGCCTGCGGAAACTACATGCTCCCGAGGGATGGACGGAGGAGGAACTTTTGCCGCTTGCAGAAGTGGAGAAACAGTATATCGCCAGAGTTTTGATAAAAACCGGGCATAATATCAAGGCGGCAAGGCGTATTTTAAACATGCCGAGAACGACACTTTGGCGGAAAATGAAAAAGTATGGATTGAATAGTGACGCAAAAAATTGATTGTGTTGTTCCATAATGGAACGGGTTATTTTTTTCTTTTTGCGTTT
>DRLX01000379.1 GCA_011322715.1 Desulfobulbaceae bacterium | reverse complement strand
CTTGCCGCTGTGCCATGGAACGCCTCCGTAGTTCTCGTTGGTAGATGGCTCCAGCATGACATACCCGGCAGTCGAAAAAAAGATGTGGTTCGTAGGGCGCTTACTTTGGGATGGTCGTTGTGGCTGTTGCCGGGCAGTTGTTGCCGGAGGACGCCGGCCGGAAAAGTACACTTCCTTAAGCAACCCCTTGTAGGCATCACTGCCAATGGAAAGCAGGGAGAAACATTTCTGCAGAGCATCCGTGATGGCGCCTTTCATGGCGTCTCCCACGTTCTTCTTGATGATCTGCATCTGCCCTGTCTGCGATCCCTTGCAAAACCATTCATCTCCTGCTCGGAGAAACAGTTTCACTTCAGCAACCACCTGGTTGTCATAGATTTCCTTGCTCACGACCTCGTACCGCCAGTTCTCGGGCAGCAGTACGTTATTGACAGCATCAAAAACATATTGCGGCTTATACCCGTATCGAACCTGGCCGATGATCTGGCCGTCTTTCATCATTTTGATCTCCTGCACGGCTTCACGGCCAAAGGCCCGGAGCTGCGCGTTAATCGCCTCAACCTGCTGTGTAATGGTCAGCTTCTTCTCGTCATCAGACATTGTTGTTTCCTCCTGAATTAGGGGAGAGAAACAACACTTCCCCTGTCGGGAGCATGCGTTTCACTCCCGGTTATGGGTGATGGTTGATTTTTTTTAATCAAATGTCGGGCAGAAAACGGATCAATACGCAAAAATCTACGTAGAATTTACCTGCCGGACATAGATTGGGGAAAAGTCAGAGGAGCAGGAATTCAAGTCGGAATTCTGCTGTTGGGGTGTCACATCTTGCTGCTGAAAGGGAAGTTCGCCGCTGCGATTAAACTGTTTCAAGCAGGCGAAGAATGTGCCGAATAGTATCTTGATTACAAGGGAAATTCAAAAAAATGAAAACCCAGCTATTTCCCTGCGAGAGGGATTACTTGTATGAAACAAGTGGAATATTACTTACATAATGGTGCATGTCGGCAAAAAAGGCAAGATGAAAATATTGGCCTTTGCATAAACAAAATGGCTCTTACACGTCATCCCCCCAGAAAAAAGCGTATTGAACAGCCATTAATTGGTTGCCTTGAACATGTAATAAAGGGGAACCATGCAGGAGACCATATCTCTTTTTACCAAAAAATATGGATTGACCAGAAGTGAAGTAGTTGTCGAGATAGAGAAAGTTTTTTCCGGGATCCTTTCTCGGCGGTACGGGTGTGAGGTGATGGCAGTCCTGCAGCATGATCTGCAGCTGGTAGTGGTTGCCTATAATGGGGCTGGCGGTACCGTCCAGCAACGGGTTATCGAACTGAACAATATCCGGGGCTGGAATACGATCAGAAGACACCTGGAAAAGACCTTGCTGAAAGCCTCTGTTCTCAAAGAGACCCGGCAATATAAATACTACGAGCAGGAGCTGCGCTGGGGAGAGATCATCGCCATTGATGCGGAGAGGAACTACCACGTAGAGCTGGAGGTGATTCCAGGGGAGACGGTGACTGCGGTGTGCCCGCTTAACCGGGTCGGGCTTCATGAACGGAGTTCCGGTAATTTTTCCATCGGCGAGAGGCGGGCCTTTCATGTTCGCCGGGTTGATCCTGTTTTCCTGAACGGTATGCCACGGCTGAAAGTGGTGGTTGACCGGGTATCCAAAACCCTTGTCGAGGAGTTACTGAAAGAGCAGCTGGGGTATTCTGCGGAAAATATGGCGATCCGGTGCACCAGGCGGTTCGTGGGGCAGAAGAGTTTTGTGGTTGCTTCCCGGCGGATTCCCAAGCCTGCAATAATGGCAGTAACCAGGGAACTGAAGGAGCACATGCAGGTCAGGATTGACAGAAATTTATGAAAATCTGGAAATGGTGGAAAAGGGAAGAACAGGAATACAAAAAAGGATGGACCCATCTCGGCACCGGCGTCCATCTTGATCACCCGGAAACCATCATGGAACTGGGCTTTCCGGACAGCTTCCGTAAAGGGCATTTCTGGTGTTTCGGCACAACCAGAGTCGGGAAGACCAGGCTCATGGAGCATATCCTTGAACAGGATATCCGCAAGGGGTACTCGGTGGTGGTCGTTGATCCCAAGGGTGATATTGATCTTTTCTCCAAAATCACCTTTCTGGCCGGTGATACAAAACGGCTCAAGGATCTGATGCTGATCACCCCGATCTTTCCGGAGTACAGCGCTATCCTGGATCCCCTTTCCTCTTATTATATGCCTGAAGAGCTGGTTGGTCATATCACCGCCGGCGTGGCAGTGGGCCGTGAACCGTATTTTTTCGGAGTAGCCTACGAGGTCAGCCTGATCGTGGTGCAGGCCCTGATCCTCCTGGCGGAAGCCAACGGCAAGAAGCCGTCGTTTAACCTCAACAATATCAAGAACCATATCAGCCACCAGGATCTGGAACGGCTCAAGGACCGGCTGGCATATCTCAATCATCCCGAGGCGGAACAGCTGGTCATGGATATGAAAAAGATCCTGGCCACCCCACCGGATTATTACTCCAAGGTGGCCAGTTCCCTACGGGTTGCCCTCACCGAGCTAACCTCCGGCAACGTGGGCCAGATCATCGGCAAGGCAGATGAAAACAGATTTATCAAACGGCTGGAACAGGGTAAGGGAATCATCCTGGTCGTGCAGCTGGGGTCTCTTTTGACCAAGCGGGCAGCCTATACCGCAGGCAAGGTCATCATCTCCATGATCCAGGCCTTTGTCGGCCGGGTCTATTCCAGCGGCAAGAACGTAACCCCTTCCCTGGTCATGCACATAGACGAGGCCCAGTCTGTACTTTACCACGGTATCGAGGACCTGTTTGCCAAGGCAGGCGGGGCCGGGGTGTATATCCACGGCTATTGCCAGTCCATCAGCCAGCTCCATGCCGAGGTTGGCGAAGACCGGGCCAACACGATCCTGGATAACTGCAACACCAAGCTTTTCATGCGGGTGCCGGATGCGAGCACGGCCCTGTATGTCTCCCGCCACCTTGGTGAACAACGCCAGTTCTCACCGATTATCTCGGTGGGAGGCGGTTTGTCGATCCGGGAGACCGAGGATGTCCGAATCAAGCACACCGAGGTGCTGAACATGGCGCCCCGGGAACTGTTTCTCAGTACCTATTCCGGCACCTACAAGGGAAAGACCGCGACCGTTCAGGAGAGCAACCTGAAGGTAGAATTTCCCGACCTGGCTCAGGTGACCATGGGAACCTGATGCTCGCAAGTTCAAGTATTGTCATTGCCCTGTTTGGGTTGGCGTTTGTCCTGGCCCTGGTTGCGGCGACTATACTGGTCTTTGGCCGGGAAAAGCCGCAAGAATTTGTCGTTATCAACCAGATCACCCTGGAGGAACTTGCAAAGCTCTGGGAGAAGAAAGGCGGCGGCACAATTCACCTCAAGCAGCTCTCTCCCCTGTGGCGGGATGAAAAGGTCATTGCCCGGGAAGAGGAAAAGGAAAAATTTCAATTTCAATCGCCACGGGCTACTGCATTCATGGAACAGATCAACAAGGGACCATGTTTCAAGAAATTTCCGGAACAAAAAGCGGTGTGTGGCCGGATTTTACAGCTTCTGGATCGGGAAGGTGGATGCCCATCGGTTGTTGATCTGAAAAATGATGTGGAGGGGAACTGGGATGAAAACACCTTTCAGCTTCTTGGCCGGACGACCCTGCTTGATCATTCTATCAATGTAGCGGAGCAGGTGGCGCAGCTTCTCTCCGATGCGGACGACTGGCACATAATTCCCGATACCATGGTTGCCGCCCTTGGTCACGATCTTGGCAAACTCACCTCCATGCGGAGTTATCTCTATTCCACGGGAGAACACCCCCTGGTTGCGGGCCGACCCCTGGCTGGGATTGCCGGCTTTAATGAACTGCGCAGAAAAGACGAGATCCTGCAGGCCATCAAGCTGCATCACAAGAAGCCACAGGGGCTGATCGGCAGGACATTGAAAACCGCTGACCAGAAGGCCCGGCAGCAGGAACTGGAAGAGGCTGTTCAAAAGATCGAAACAGGGGCCGCAGATCCGGTCAGCGAGAATCCGGTACCAGGAGAAAAACAAACAGGCCCGGACAACACGGCTGCCTGGCAGGCCCAGGAGGATATTTATAACCAAGACCAGGCAGACCGGGAAAAAACAAAGGGCGAGAAGCCGGAGCTGGTGGATATTTCCGGCTGGTTTGATGCGGCCGGATTTCTGGAAGAGTTGAAGCCTTACATCAACAAGATGTTTGGCCGCCGGTTCCTGGCCTTTTCCATGGCTGACGGGTACGTCTATTTCCAGACCAAGGTGCTTGAAGAGGTGGCCCGGAAAATGGCGGAACGGGCCGGGAACATGGAAATCGCCACCATGGGCAAGAGGGATGAATCCATGCGCGGTGTATTGCTGACCATCGTCAATCATCTCCGGGCAGATCATGATGTCATTGCCAGGGGACTTATCAAGGAGAGCTATTTCGGTGGCTATTTCAATGTGACCCGGAAGATCGGCAAACCCATGAAAGGCTATTACACCCCCTTT
>DRLX01000378.1 GCA_011322715.1 Desulfobulbaceae bacterium | reverse complement strand
GCGGCCATGCATGGCGCTGATTTTCTCTGCTATGTCACCCCGGCCGAACATCTTCGCCTTCCATCGGCCGATGATGTGAAAGAAGGTATCATGGCATCAAGGATTGCCGCCCATGCCGGGGATATTGCAAAGGGGATATCCGACGCAGACAATCCGGATAATGTCATGAGCAAGGCACGGGGAAAAATGGATTGGGAGACACAGCTTGCCGGTTCCATAGATCAGGAAAAGGCACGGGCCTATAGGAAATCTTCACAGCCGTCTGAAAAAAAGGCATGTACCATGTGTGGTGATTTCTGTCCTATGAAACGACTGGATGAGTTGTTATAACTTACTTGAATTCAGGTAATCGAAAATTTCAAAAAATAAATCTTTGATACGTGTCCCTGGACATGAAAAAAGGAGAAAGATATGGTGCTTACCCTGCCGATGACGGACGGAGGAGAAATATCGGTTTCACCAAGTAAAATTATCGCCCTGGGCCTCAATTACCTGGAACATATCAAGGAAAGCGGGTCTGTTAACGTCCAGAATTTTACCAAAGAGATCCCGGCGGAGCCGGTGCTGTTTCCCAAAACTCCCAACGTCCTTATCGCCCCTGGTGCACCGATCATCCTGCCCGCCTTTGTCGACCGGTACGATTTTGCCGACTGCCGGACCGATTACGAAGGGGAGCTGGCCATTGTGATAAAGGACCGGATAAAGGATATCAGCGAGGATGAAGCCCTGGACCATGTGCTGGGATTTACCTGTTTTAACGATGTCAGCCAGCGCAACTTTCAACGCCGTGACAAATCAGGCTGGTATCGAGGCAAATCCCTGGACACATTCGGCCCCATCGGCCCGATAATCGTGCCGCCTGAGGCCATCGGCGACCCGCAGAACCTCCGGATTCAGACCCGGCTCAACGGTAAAACCGTCCAGGACTCCAATACCCGGCACATGATATTTGCTATTCCCCGGATCATCAGCTTTATCTCCCAAAACTTCACCCTCGAAGCCGGCGACATCATCTCCACCGGCACCCCGAGCGGGGTCGGCCCCATCCGGGACGGCGATGTGGTGGAGGTGGAGATTGAAAATATCGGTATCCTGAAAAATCCGGTTTGTGCCGAATAATTGCCCACTATTCGGGAATAATCCGCACCGCCCCCTTGTCAGCGGAGGCGGCAAAATGGGCATAGACCTTAAGCGATTGCGGAGTTTTCCGATCCCGGTCCGGGGTAAAGGCATCAGCCCCCCTTGCCTCTTCCTCGCTGCGCCGCCGGTCAAGCTCATCGATATCCACCTGGAGATGAAGCCTGCGCTCCGGGATGGAGATCTCCACCGGATCACCGGTGCGCACCAGGCCAATGGCGCCGCCGCCCGCTGCCTCGGGTGAAACATGGCCGATGGACAAACCCGAAGTGCCGCCGGAAAAGCGGCCGTCGGTGACCAGGGCGCATTCGGCCCCGAGGTGGATGGATTTCAGGTACGAGGTCGGGTAGAGCATTTCCTGCATGCCGGGTCCGCCCTTGGGACCCTCGTAGAGAATAAAAACCACGTCCCCGGCCGTTACCTCGCCGCCGAGGATCCCTTCACAGGCCGCCTCCTGGGAATGATACACCCGGGCCGTTCCCTGAAAGTTGAAACAGGATGGATCAACCCCGGCCGTCTTGACGATGGAACCATGCTCGGCAATATTGCCATAGAGAACCGCCAGCCCTCCATCCCGTGAATAACAGTGCTCAAGATCACGTATACACCCGTTCTCCCGGTCGGTATCCAGCTCGGGATAGGAACTGTCCTGGGATCCCATGACCAGATTGCGGCCCCGGGCGGCCGGTGCGCTCGCATATAATTTTCTGGCACCATCCATAACGGTCGGCCGCATGATATCGAACCGGTCCAGGGCCTGGGCCAGGGTCAGGCCGTCGGCCCGATGGACGGAGGTGTCAACCAGGCCCGCCCGGTCAAGCTCTCCGAGGATGCCCAGGATACCGCCGGCCCGGTTGACATCCTCCACATGATAATGGGAGGAAGGCGCTACCTTGCACAGGTTGGGGACCTTCCGGGAAAGACGGTCAATGTCCTCCATGGTGAAGTCCACCCCGGCCTCATGGGCGATGGCCAGGATATGGAGCACGGTGTTGGTGGACCCGCCCATGGCGATGTCCAGGGCCATGGCGTTTTCAAAGGCGGCCTTGGTGGCAATGGAGCGCGGCAGCACCGAGGCGTCATCGCATCCGTACCAGGCATCGCACATGGCCACGATACGCTCTGCCGCCTGCGTAAACAGATCCAATCTGTTTTTGTGGGTGGCGACCACGGTGCCGTTTCCCGGCAGGGCCATGCCCAGGGCCTCGTTCAGGCAGTTCATCGAGTTGGCGGTGAACATCCCGGAACAGGAGCCGCAGGTGGGGCAGGCCGAACGCTCGACGGCCGCGATCTCGTCATCACCCACACCGGCATCACCGGCCATGACCATGGCATCGACCAGATCAAGCGCCTTGTCGCCGACGTGCCCGGCCTCCATGGGACCGCCGGAGACAAAAATCGCCGGGATATTCAAACGCATGGCCGCCATCAACATGCCGGGGGTGATTTTGTCACAGTTGGAGATACAGACCATGGCGTCCACCTTATGGGCATTACACATATACTCCACGGAATCGGCGATCAGCTCACGCGACGGCAGTGAATAAAGCATGCCGTCATGGCCCATGGCAATGCCGTCATCAATGGCGATGGTGTCAAATTCCGCCGCAAAACAGCCCTGCTTCTCGATCTCCTTTTTGACCTCCTGCCCGATCTCATGCAGATGAACATGCCCGGGGACAAACTGGGTAAACGAATTGACGACGGCTATAACGGGCTTGTCCATCTGGGCATCGGTCATACCGTTTGCCCGCCACAAGGCGCGAGCGCCCGCCATGCGTCTGCCCTGGGTTGTTGTCGCACTGCGAAATGATTGTGCCATAAATCTACCCCCTGAAAATTTATTTTTTT
>DRLX01000377.1 GCA_011322715.1 Desulfobulbaceae bacterium | reverse complement strand
GGCAAGCGGTATGAAAATACTTATTTTTTCCAGGGGCCCTGAAATACGTACTTGCCGAAATAGTCATTCTTCCTTAAAGTAGCATGTATTAAATAAACCAGCATGGCTGGATCGGATTTTCAGGCCAGAGCCATGACAGATAAACGCATACTTCGAACAATGAAAAATCCTTGATCAACAACATATTGAGGGTCATTTTCGAATACAGGGAGGAATAAACCTGTTTTTTCTTCTCCATTCAATGAATATTTATATCAAGGGACTACCATGTGGGAATATACAGATAAAGTACAACAGCATTTCATGAATCCGCAGAATGTCGGTGAGCTGGAAAAACCCAGCGGCACAGGCGATGTCGGCTCTCTCTCCTGTGGAGATGCACTGAAGCTGACCATAGAAGTTGACGACAATGGTGTCATTACCGATGCCAAGTTTAAGACATTCGGTTGCGCATCGGCCATTGCCTCATCCTCGGTGCTGACCGAAATCATCAAAGGCATGTCCATTGAAGAGGCCTCAAAAATTACTAATGAGGATATTGCCGAGGCCCTGGGCGGCCTGCCAAAAGAAAAGATGCACTGCTCGGTTATGGGTCGTGAGGCACTGGAAGCCGCTATTGCCGACTTCAAAGGAGTCATCCTACCCATGGCCGAAGGCGAGGTTGTCTGCGAGTGTTTTGGGGTAACCGACCTTGAAATTATTCGTGCCATCAAGGAGTCCGACCTGCGCTCGGTGGAAGAGATCACCAACTTCACCAAGGCCGGAGGAGGTTGTGGGAAATGTGAAGACCGGCTGCGTGAGATCCTTCAACAGACCGTTGAAGGCATTGCCGCTGAAAAAACCAAGCCGCATAAAGACCAGCGTATGACAACCCTGCAGAAGATAAAAAAAATAGAGCAGGTCCTGGAACGGGAAATCAGGCCGACCCTGAAAAAAGACGGCGGGGATATAGAACTTGTGGATGTAGATGGGGATTTTGTTACCGTCTCCCTGCGCGGTGCCTGTTCCGGTTGTCAATCCTCCCGGACCACGTTAAAAGAATATGTGGAAAAGAAACTGCGTGAGCAGGTCGTCGATACTCTGATCGTTGAGGAGGATAAGTAATGAACTGTGGAAGTGAAAAGGTCATCTACATGGACAACAATGCCACCACGCGCGTTGCGCCCGAGGTTGTTGATGCCATGATGCCCTTTCTGACCGACTGTTACGGCAATCCCTCATCAATGCATACGTTCGGCGGCATGGTCGGCAGGGCCATCGAACAGGCCCGGGCCCAGGTGGCCGATCTTCTGGGGGCCGACCCTGAAGAGATTGTCTTTACAAGCTGCGGCACGGAAAGTGATTCCACGGCAATTCTGTCCGCACTGCAGACCTATCCGGAAAACAGGCATGTTATTACCACGAGAGTGGAACACCCGGCGGTGAAAAACCTCTGTGAAAGCCTGACCCAACTTACCGGCCATAAACATCGAGTGACCAGGCTTATGGTCGATGAAGACGGCCTGCTTGATATGGAGAGCTACAAACAGGCGCTCTCCGACGACACGGCCATTATTTCAATCATGTGGGCAAACAATGAAACCGGCGTCATATTTCCCGTTGAAGAGATGGCGGCCATGGCCCGGGAACGGGGTATTCTCTTCCATACCGATGCGGTCCAGGCGGTGGGCAAGATCCCCATAAATATGCGGGAAAACACTATTGATTTCCTCTCTCTTTCCGGTCATAAACTGCATGCGCCCAAGGGAGTCGGCGTACTCTATGTCCGCAAGGGCACCCCGTTTGTCCCCTTTCTCAACGGCGGTCATCAGGAACGGGGACGACGCGGCGGTACGGAAAATGTGGCCTCAATTATCGGCCTCGGTCGTGCCTGTGAGCTGGCTGGACAATCCCTGCAGGATGAAAATACCAGAGTCAAAGCCCTGCGAGATAAGCTGGAAAAAGGGCTGCTCGCCACCATACCGAAATCCATGCTCAATGGACATCCGGAAAAACGTCTCCCCAATACCAGCAACATCAGCTTTGAATTTGTCGAAGGAGAGGCCATACTGCTCCACATGAATCAGTATAATATATGCGCCTCTTCGGGCTCGGCCTGCACGTCCGGCTCGCTTGAACCCTCGCATGTAATGCGGGCCATGGGTGTACCGTTTACTGCAGCCCACGGTTCCATCCGCTTCAGTCTCTCCATTTACAACACCGAAGAAGAGGTGGACCTGGTCCTGGACAAAATGCCGGATATCATTGCCAACCTGCGCAAATTATCACCCTTCTGGAAAGAAACCGAATAAGGGGCTGTAAAGAAATACAGTGTAACAATTATGCGCTGAGATTTTGTTCATTTTCAAGGCGCGTAATGAGTTGCATAGTCTCTTTTATTCAGCTCTTTACGCAACGTAGAAAATGGGCAAAAGGGCAAGCAGGATGTTACAGTTTTTTTTGCACAGTCCCTAACTACCAAACACATCACCAATGATCTCGGTACGGAATAAAGAAAACGAGCAAACAACCAGGAATAGAAAGAAAGAGAAAAAACAATGCACATAGTATCGCCCTCATTTGAAGTGCTGGATCATCTTGATCGAGAAAGCCTTGCTGTTCGTATCGAATACTGTGGCCGTATATGTTACAAAAGCGAGGATAAAATAGATCAAAATTCCGCTCTTCCATTTGTTACCAAGATGGCGGAACATGGGCATAACTCCGTCCTTGAAATGGGGGTCGTCACCCTGCAGATTCACTGCAGTAATGAACACAAGGTGACGGAGTTGTTTCTCACCCAGCCCAAATACCTGCACATTGATCACAGAGGAGGCGAAATGCTGATCACCGGCAGTGTTCGGGCCTTCCGCGAAATGCTCATGTTTCATCCCGACTGTGCAATGGTCAGGGCGATGTGCAGCTACCTCAACAATCGGCATCCTTATTTTTTCAGTACCATTTTTCCGAAAAACGGCCTAAAGGCCGATCCTTCTATTTCAGTAACCAAGATGGAACTGACGGAGGTGGACCGACTTCCTCCTGCAAAACGGGAAAAACACCGTCATATCGGGGTGAAATTTATCGTCAACCGCGCCATTACCCACGAAATCGTTCGCCATCGCCCCTGCTCTTTTCTTCAGGAAAGCCAGCGTTACTGCCGCTACAGCGACGATAAATTCGGCAGTGAAGTGACCTTTATCAAGCCCATGTTTTTTGAGGAAGACAGCCCGGAATACACCATCTGGCACAAGGCCATGCTGGACACCGAGCAGATGTACCTGCAGCTCCTTGAGACTTCCAGCCCACAGGCGGCCAGGACCGTCCTACCCAACTCCTGCAAAACGGAACTGATCGTCTATGCCAACCTGGCGGAGTGGCGCCATATTTTCAACCTCCGAACAACAAAGGCGGCGGAACCATCCATGCGTGAGGTCATGATTCCGTTGCATGAAGAGTTCAGGTCCCGCTTTCCAGACATTTTTTCTTAAGTATTGCGACCTATTCCCTTATATTTTTCAGCAGGTTACCAGTGACCGGCTTCCCCTTGCGATCGCTACATATTGACAACTCCTTCCAAACCTGCTAACCTTTTGGAATTATCGTCGTTTTTAGCCCGTATATTTGTCCGGCGGTCGTCATGAATATGCGGGATTAAGCACAGGAGTCTTCCTGGGCTGTCTCATATTTTACCCCCCACTTTCTTAACACTTAAAGGAGGACCCTATGGTTTTGGATCCCACCAAGCACGCGGACTGGGAAATTGCAGAAGAAGCTGAAAGCCGAATGAAAACGGTTTATGAACTGGGCGAGCAGCTTGGCCTGGAAAAAGAAGAGCTGCTTCCCCATGGCCATTATCTGGCCAAACTGGATTACCGTAAAATTCTTGACAGACTTAAAGATAAACCTGACGGAAAATACGTCGATGTAACCGCTATCTCCCCCACGCCACTCGGCGAAGGAAAATCCACCTGTGCAATGGGCCTTGTCCAAGGCCTGGGAAAACGCGGCAAATCCGTTATAGGAGCCATCCGCCAACCTTCCGGTGGACCAACCATGAATATCAAGGGATCGGCCGCAGGCGGCGGTCTGGCCCAATGTATTCCTTTGACACCTTTTTCTCTGGGCATGACCGGAGATATCAATGCCATCATGAATGCCCATAACCTCGGCATGGTGGCTCTTTCCGCCCGCATGCAGCATGAGTGCAATTACACCGACGAACAGTTGGCAATGCGCAACCTGAAACGACTGGATATCCACCCCAAAAAAGTTGAATTCAGGTGGATCATGGATTTCTGTGCCCAGGCCCTGCGCAACATTACCATGGGAATAGGCGGCAAGATGGACGGCATGACCATGCAGTCCGGTTTTAATATTGCTGTTTCTTCGGAAATAATGGCCATTCTCTCTATTGCCAAAGATTTAAAAGACATGCGGGAACGTATCGGTAAAATTGTTGTGGCCTACGACAAGCAGGACCGACCGATCACAACGGCTGATCTCGAGGTGGACGGAGCCATGACGGCCTGGATGGTTGATGCTATTAATCCCAACCTGATGCAGACATTGGAAGGCCAGCCGGTTATTGTTCATGCCGGTCCCTTTGCCAACATCGCCATCGGCCAGTCCTCGGTCATAGCCGACCGGGTAGCCTTGAAACTGGCGGATTACAACGTCACCGAATCCGGATTCGGCGCCGACATTGGATTTGAAAAATTCTGGAACCTCAAATGCCGCTACTCCGGCCTGAAACCAAACTGTGCGGTCGTGGTTGCTACCATCCGTGCACTCAAATGTCACGGCGGTGCGCCGATTCCTGTGCCCGGCAAACCCATGCCCAAGGAATATGAAGGCGAAAACGTGGAATGGGTTGAAAAGGGATGTGCTAATCTTATCCATCACATTGAAACCGTCAAGAAGGCCGGTATTAATCCTGTCGTCTGTATCAACGCCTTTTATACGGACACGGACAATGAAATCGCCGCTGTTCGCCGACTGTCGGAAGCTGCCGGTGCACGTGTCGCCCTGTCACGGCATTGGGAATATGGTGGTGAAGGTGCCCTTGAATTTGCCGATGCGGTTGCCGACGCCTGCGAAGAGCCCAACGACTTTAAATTTCTCTACGACCTGGACACCCCGCTCTCCAAGCGTATTGAACTGATTGTCAAAGAGGTGTATGGCGGCGACGGTGTCAGTTATTCGCCCGAGGCGGCTGCCAAGCTCAAGCGCATCGAGGCCGACCCGGAGATGAAGGAGATGACCACCTGCATGGTGAAAACCCATCTCTCCCTTTCACATGACCCAAAACTTAAAGGAGTACCAAAGGGATGGACCCTGCCCATTCGCGACATCCTCACCTATAAGGGGGCAGGCTTTGTCGTCCCGGTGGCGGGAGCCATAAGCCTGATGCCGGGCACGGCCTCTGATCCTGCTTACCGCCGCATTGACGTCGATGTGGAAACCGGAAAGGTGAAAGGAGTCTTCTGATTCCATGTATTGTGTAGCGTGGCCCTTTGGGGTGCAGCTCCATCCGCCGGCGAGGGGATAATTCATTAAAAATCCCTTTTTTAGAAAACCGGGTCAAAAGTGCAGAGTGCTTTTGACCCGGTTTCTTTTTTATAGTATCATAATGTAAATCAGTCTCTCATTAGAGAATTAGAAACAGAAAAAACCTCGAATTTTTCATGGTCAAGACAACCGCCGGCAAAAAAAAGATCCACCGTAAAAGCTCCCGAAAACGGACCGTCAAGGACCAGTCCGGCGCCGGCAAATTCAAGATCGGTGAACTCCTGCAGAAAGCGGGCTACATCACCGCCAACCAGTTTGAACACGCAAAAAAAATCCACCGAAAAACCGGGGAACGGTTAGGGCGGATCCTGCTGGAAAACGGCACCCTGGAACGGGATACTATTGCCAATTTTCTCAGCCGGATGCACAACTATACCCTGGTATCTATCCAGGAAGAGGCCCCCAGCCCGGATGTCCTTGAGTTGCTCCCCTATGAAAAGGCACGACAATTTCTCGCCTTTCCCCTCCGTCGGGCCGGTAATACCCTGCAGGTCACCATGGCCGAGCCAACCGATCATATTGAGGTGGAAGAGCTGCAGGACACGGTCAACATGGAGCTTGATGTCTGTGTTTCAACGGCAAAAGACATCATTGAGGCCTACAAGAAATATTACAAAATTGATGAGGAAGAGTATAAATCCTTTTTTGCTTTCCACACCGAGGAAGATCAGGAAGAGGAAGAGATCACCCAGGTTGAGGATTTCGGCGCCCTGGTGTCCGATGCAGCTGAAGATTTTGAAATTGAAACCGGCTCCGAAGATGAGAGTGCTTTTGATCAATTTTCCGCCTCTGATGCCCCGATTATCAAGCTGGTAAACGGTATTCTGGTCAAGGCCGTCCAGGAAGGGGTGAGTGATATCCACATCGAACCTTTTGAAAAAACCATGCAGGTTCGTTACCGGAAGGATGGGGCGCTGTTTAAATCCATGAACCTGCCGTTGACCATTAAAAATGCGCTCATTGCCAGGGTCAAGATTCTGGCCGACTTGAATATCACTGAACGACGTGTTCCCCAGGATGGACGTATCAAAATGCGGATGGGGCGCAACAGGGCAGTTGATTTCCGCGTCTCTACCCTGCCCCTCCTCCATGGAGAAGGCATTGTTCTTCGTATCCTTGACAAGAGTTCCCTTAATGTCGACCTGACCAAACTCGGCTTTGAGCAGAAGACCTTTGATACCCTGAAACGCTGTCTCGAACGACCTCAGGGTCTACTTCTTGTTACCGGTCCAACCGGATCGGGTAAAACGGTAACTCTGTATTCAGCGCTCAATTCGCTCAACAGCGAGGATATTAAAATTCTGACGGCGGAAGATCCTGTGGAGTTTAACTTCAAGGGTATCAACCAGGTCAACGTCAACACGGAAGTCGGCATGACCTTTGCCGCTGCACTCAAGGCATTTCTTCGCCAGGATCCGGACATCATTATGGTTGGAGAAATTCGTGATATCGATACTGCGGAAATTGCCATGAAAGCGGCAATGACCGGACATCTTGTCTTCTCAACTCTCCATACCAATGATTCACCGTCCACGGTCGGTCGTATGGTAGACATCGGTATTCCGCCCTATCTGCTGGCCTCCTCCCTGACCATGGTCCTTTCCCAGCGTCTGGGAAGAAGGCTTTGCCCCAATTGCCGTGAACCGGCCTCCTATGACAAAAAGAAACTCATTGCCGTCGGCTTTAAAGAAGAAGAAATTGATGATCTCAACCTGTATAAAGCCAAGGGATGTGCGGAATGCAATGGTTTGGGCTACAAGGGCCGGGTTGGTTTCTTCGAATTGATGGAGGTCACCGATGAGGTTGCCAAAGCCATTCAGGCCGAAGTTTCCGAGGAACAGCTGCGAAAGATAGCTGTTCAGGAGGGGATGTATACCCTGCGCCAGGCGGCCCTGCAGAAGGCCCGTGAAGGCGTGACCAGTCTTGAAGAAGTTCTGCGTCGCACGGTGGTCCATGAGGACAGCCTGCCCGCCTATCTTGTCAACCCTGATGTGGAAGAATACCAGGAGGGCGACACTATTATTCAGGAGGGGAACAAAGACAAGGATTTTTTCAAGCTGGTCCGGGGAAAGGTCGCCGTGTTGCGAGGTGGGAAAAAAATTGCCGAAATTACAGAGCCGGGAGAATATTTCGGAGAAATGGCCTCGATTTTAAATGAAGTCCGCACCGCCTCCATCGTCTCGGCCGGTCGATGTACCGTCAAACGGTATCCCGGCGATAAGCTGGGAGAACTGATAGAGAAATATCCTGATGTATCCAAACACCTGTTCAAGACACTGGTCGGCCGACTGCAGAAAACCGACCGCATCGTGGTCCAATTGGCCGGTGGCAACAGGCCCAGACCGCAGGCCGTTCGTCGGGCATGAATTCCAAGCACATTTCCGTGTATATTATCGCCTACAACGAGGCGGATAAAATTCGTTCAGCCATTAACTCCGTATTATGGGCCGATGAAATCGTTGTTGCCGATTCATTCAGTGAGGACGACACCGTTGCCATTGCCGAGGATTTGGGTGCCAGGGTTGTTCAGATAGAGTTT
>DRLX01000376.1 GCA_011322715.1 Desulfobulbaceae bacterium | reverse complement strand
TGTTTGGTTCTTCCCGTAAACGCTTGTACTCTATGGAAGCGGCAAGTTCACCCATATTGACGGGAAAATACCGATACTTCATCTGACCGCCGACCACTTCTTCAAGCGGGTCGTCCTCATAGGTTACCGGGCCAAACACCTTGATCTTTGTTCCCGGAATATAGGCGGGCACAAAGAAAGGAAAACCCATGATATGGTCCCAATGGGTATGGGAAAGATAAATCTCGGTGGAGATGGGCCCCCGGGGAAGATCATGGGCCATCATATGGCCCGCAAGCTCCCGAATTCCCGAACCGGCATCAATAATAATATGGCGATTAACTTCGGGAAAGCGCAACTCTATACAGGCCGTGTTTCCCCCGTATTTCATTGATTGAGGACCGGGACACGGTATTGATCCGCGAACCCCCCAGAATCTAACCTGAATCATTGTCCAGCCCTCCGGGCCGTAAATACGGCAACTCCGGGCACGGTTTTTCCTCGACGGCCGGAACATCCCAACCAATCACACCTGTTCATATCATACATAATATCTTATACCTGCAGAAAAACTTCCGCTTTGAATATTTCCTCTTCCACGGCATCGGACAACCCGGAAATCGTGTCCCAGGAAAGTCCTGTTAATTCCAGTGAGCGGGCAAACTGTTCTTCGTCCGGAAATGAATTGCCCGCATAGCCTATATCAAACAGACAAACATAACAGTCGGCAAGGGTAACGGCGGCAACCAGCAACCGATGGGCCTCGTCTGCAAGCTCAGGATTGTGATGATGGCAGATCGCCTGAGTAATGGCCGTGTTCAACTTCCATTTCTCAGCAATCAATTTGCCGACCACCTGATGATCAAGGCCCAGAAGTTCCTGTTCAACATGCACCAGCGGCACTCCGCGCTCCTTTGTCTCGGCCAGCACCTGCGCATACTCATCGCCAAAGGGAATTTTACCAAGGTCATGCAACAGGCCGGCAACAAAGAATTCTTCCCGCTCACCCAGTGGCACGTCAAGCTCGGCGGCAAATATCTTGGCCGTCACCCCGACTCCGATGGAATGGGCCCAGAATTTTTGAATGGGAAGGACTTTGGATTTCTTGGTCTGGCCGACGCTACGGATAATGGCCGTCGATAATGCAAGATTCTTCACCGTATTCAACCCCAGCATGATGATAGCCCGGGTGAGTGAAGTAACCTTGTTAACAAGAGAATAATAGGCGGAGTTGATGAGCTTAAGCACCTGTCCCGTTAGAACAGGGTCAAGAGAAATAACTTTGTTTAAATCATTGGGGGCGGTATCGGGTCGACTGCAGATCTCCAGTACCTTGCTCACCGTTGTGGAGAGAGAAGGCATCTTGTTGACAAATTTTCGGATTTTCCGCAATCGGGCTTCCTGATTATCCATACAGTCGTTACGGGTAGAGGGCTTACCAAGCTTTACTTATTTATTGGGAAGGACAATATCCGCCTGCAAAACGGAATGCGTAAATCCTCCTGATTACTAAAGCGTGGTGGTTGTCAAGCAGATTCCAAAATTTCAGGAGAAAAGATCCTGTTGACAAAAACTGATTCAACGAACTCTCTTTTCTTTATAAGGGCGCTATATTAAAGGAAGGAGACACGCTGGTCAAGCATGGTGGAAAAATTACTTAAAAATATGGACATCGTATCACTATATTACGGCTGAAGCCGCTTAAGAAAACAACCCGACCGACCATGATTCTTTTCATTTTTATGACGTAACGACAGTCCGCTAACACTCGTATTTGATGAGAAAATCATGAACGACCTCCCGCATGATGTCAAATCTGTCTCTCCCGGTTTCATGCACCAATATCCAGACACAACGCTGGAAGGCACGATACAGATCATCACTGACCATGAGCTTTATCTCGGAAAATTCGGAAGTTGACCTTTCCTGTTCAGCCATCGTCCGATTCCTGCTTCTGCTTACCGCAAAAGGCAACCACATCCGCATAACGCAGACCGTTGCCGCCGAAGATGTCCAGGGCGGAGCCCACCGTGACATCCAGCTTGCCGTAACCGGACCCGGCAATCAACTCCAGATCAGCCATGGTCGATACGCCTCCGGCATAGGTAACGGGCACGCGGGTCGAAGCGGCAAGAATCTCTATCAGCTGTGCATCAACACCCATACATTTCCCCTCAACATCCACGGCATGCACTAAAAATTCATCACAGTATACGGCCAGATCGTCCAGAATCCGTCGAGTGATTGCCAACCGAGTAAACTTTTGCCAACGATCCGTGACGACAAAATATGTATCATCCTTACGGCGACAGCTCAAATCCAGGACAAGATGTCGGCGGCCGATCAGGTTGCACAAACTACGCAATCGATTTTCATCAAGGATACCATCATGGAAGACATATGAGGTGACAATAACATGGGAGGCACCACGTTCCAACCAGAGCGCGGCGTTATCATCATTTATCCCACCGCCGATCTGAAGGCCTCCCGGCCAAGCGGCAAGCGCCTCCATGGCAGCCTCTTCATTGCCGGGTCCAAGCATGATGACATGACCGCCGGTAAGATCATCCTGCCGATACATTCGGCTGTAATGGGAAGGAGGAAACCTGGAAGAAAAATTCGTTTGGGGTGCGGCGGAACCGCCGGCACGCAAGGTTGACCCTATAATCTGTTTAACCTTACCATCATGCAGATCTATACAGGGACGAAATTTCATAGGACAGGCAACCTTACAGGAAGCAGGTACCGGGCACAATGTGATTGTCCGGCACTGCTTCCTTATTCAGGCGATTATCCTTCTTTGATCATCATCGTCGAAGGATCCAGCTTAAGACCGGTCCCCGCATCAACGGAGACCCCATTATTCCGGATAATCTCAAGCTCAATAGTTGCATCTTTTTCAGGCTTGAGCAAAATGACGGTATCAAATAGATCATCCACCTCATGGCAGGGTGCGGGCACACCGGCGGGAGAGACCCGATCGTCATTGCGATGCCGGGTTGCCGAGAACCAGGCCTGCAGGCTCATGCTTTCAAGAAATTCTTTAATATCTTCAACAACGGCACGATCAGCACTCTCAAAATCAAAGCCGTCCACGACCAGACAATTTGGCCTGAAAATATCCTGCAGAATCAGATCGTTTAATCGTTCTTCAAGGCGTGGCCGACTAAAGGCATCTTCCTTAAAAGTCATAATCATCCGATGCCTTGCGACCATATCAATCAGCTCATGCGGCCTGGAAACGGAATGATCCTGAAGAATAAACTGCAATATATCATCATACCAGGCCCTGGTCTTATCAATAGATTCACCGATACTGACATGAATCACCCTGTTGCCGCGTAGAATGGAATCCAAGGCTATCTGGACCAGCAAAGCGGTTTTACCCAGTCCCGCACGGGCCATCACCAGTCCTAACTGTTTACTTCCTCTACCAAGATTTAATACCCGTAAGGGGTTCTGATTAACCAGCGGTTCGTATCCCATTACCTTGCCTCTTTTCCTTGTACTCGTGGTTTTATCTGCCTGTCACGATGAGCGGACTCACCGATTACCCTTCACTTTTCTCAGCCTGGAACGCCTTAATCAACTCTTCGGCCACGCTTTTAGGAACCTGCTTATAGGAAGAAAATTCCATGGTAAATTCAGCCTTTCCCTGAGTAAGCGAGCGCAGTGTCGTTGAATAACCAAACATTTCGGACAAAGGCATCTCCGCCTCAACCACTGTGTAATTTCCCTCTTCAAAGGTGCCGACAATCATACCGCGCCGTTGGTTCAGGCTTCCCATGACCGCACCCTGGAACTCGGACGGCCCCTCAACCGCAACTTTCATGATCGGTTCCATGATAACCGGATTTGCCTTGGCATATCCTTCCCGAAAAGCACCTTTTGCCGCCTGCTGGAAGGCCATGTCCGATGAGTCGACTGCGTGAAAGCTGCCGTCATTAATCACCAGCTTGACTCCGGTAATCGGGGCCCCGATCAGGGTTCCTTTTTTCATGCTCGCCTGAAAACCCTTGTCACAGGAGGGAATATATTCACGGGGAATTACACCGCCGACGATCTCGTCGACAAATTCATATTCACCCTCTTCCAATGGCTCCATGTAGCCGCCGACACGGCCGAATTGTCCCGAGCCACCGGTCTGTTTCTTGTGAGTATAATTGAAATCCGCCCGTTTGGTAATAGTTTCGCGATAGGCGACCTGGGGTGCGCCTATTTCCACTTCAGCTCCATACTCACGTTTCATACGTTCTATATAGACCTCAAGATGTAACTCACCCATACCGGAGATAATCGTCTCATTGGTCTCATGATCGACAAAGGTCTTAAAGGTCGGGTCCTCTTTGGTAAACCTGTTCAAGGCCTTGGACATATTCCCCTGGGCCTTATTATCAACCGGACTGATAGCCAGAGAAATTACCGGGGCCGGCACGTGCATGGAGCTCATGGACCAGTTCAGGCTCGGCGCACAGAAGGTATCGCCGGATGCGCAATCTACTCCAAACAGGGCGACAATATCACCGGAACCGGCCTCTTCGATCTCTTCCATTTCATCGGAATGGAGGCGAACCAGTCGACCTACTTTCAGTTTTTTACCTGTCCGGGTGTTAATAATTGTATCACCTTTCCTGATAACGCCCTGATAGGTTCGGATATAAGTCAACTGACCATACCTGCCGTCTTCAAGCTTGAAGGCAAGTGCCACAAGGTCATCATTGGGGTCATTGGAAACCTTGACTTCGGCCTCATCATTATCAAGATCAAGGGCAATATTCTCGACATCAAGCGGACAGGGAAGATAGGCGTTCACCGCGTCAAGAAGCGGCTGTACACCTTTATTCTTGTAGGCAGACCCGATCATCACAGGAGCAAGCTCCAGAGAAAGCGTACCCTTACGGATTGCGGCATGAATCATCTCCTCGGGAATCTCCTGTTCCTCGAGCATGGCCTCCATCAATTCATCGGAGAACATGGAAACGGCATCAAGCAGTTCTTCCCGCTTCTCCTCGGCCTCGTCCTTGAGCTGGTCCGGAATCTCTTCATAACGAAGCTTATCTCCCTGATCACCATCAAAATATATCGCCTTCATGGTGACAAGATCAACCACGCCTTCCATATCATTTTCCAAACCGATGGGAATCTGCAGCATGATTGCATTCAGATTCAATTTATCTCGCAACTGTTGCGTAACGCGGTAAGGATTGGCGCCGGTCCGGTCACACTTGTTGATAAAGGCAATCCGAGGGACGTTGTAACGGGTCATCTGCCGATCAACGGTAATTGACTGAGACTGCACCCCGCCGACCGAGCAGAGGATGAGGATAGCACCGTCAAGTACACGCAGAGCGCGTTCTACCTCAACCGTGAAGTCAACATGGCCGGGCGTATCGATGATATTGATATCATGGCCCTTCCAGTTACAGTAAGTAGCAGCGGACTGAATGGTGATCCCGCGTTCCTTTTCCAGCTCCATGGAATCCATTGTCGCTCCGACGCCGTCTTTTCCGCGAACTTCATGGATAGCATGAATACGCTGGGTGTAATAAAGAATACGCTCGGTAAGCGTGGTCTTGCCCGAATCAATATGGGCGCTAATTCCAATATTACGTACCTTATCAAGATCTCGTTTCATCTCGCGTTCCTCAACCTCTGCACACAGATCGCTGCTCTTTGCTGTTAATGTATGGTCTCATCTGATGACCACCCCGACCGGATCGAAATACCCATCAAATAAAAAAGGAGTTGCAGAATGTACTGTAACTCCCGTATTCTGTTTGAGACAGCCTACAGTGTCGATCCAGCACACCAGCAGGACCACCTCAAGCCAGACACTCTAATATAAACTTTATAGTTTACTTCAACTGAAAATTCAAAACAACAAAAAAATAACCTTATTGCGGGCTAAATTTGATAAAAGAGTTCCTATCTACTGGATCTTTAGTGCTCATCCAACTGTTCCCTGCTCTATCCCAGGGCTTATAAGGAACAAGAAATCAAGCCATTATCGTGTTATTCCATTTATCGACAGTCTCCGTATCAGACGGGACAGTGACAATGATCTTCTTGTCCTTGGCTTTCGGGAAATATCGAGACATCATGCACAAATTCAATCCACTGCCGCAGACTTTTACCTTGCCGACTGCGGCAGCACCAACGGCATATGGCAAAGGGAGAAAAAAATCACTCACGCCCACCCGTCAAATGGTTTTACCTTTCATGTTTATATGTATTTCCACATCATTGTCGACGATAACTCCACATCCCAGTACGCGTGAACAGACAGGAATGACAATTGATGAAAAAGCCATCGTCATCGGTGTGGAATCTTTTATTCCTGAAACCGCACGGTAAAACAAAAAAAAATCCCGCCCATTTGACCTGCTTGTCAATATGCACCTTCTCGACCAGACCGATACCGAGCCGAAATTGCTTGATTAGCTCCTTCTCCGCACCATCCGCAGCGGCAACTGCAGTTCCGCTTTTATAGCCACCCATCACCGGAAGGGCGAGCTCATCTACCGTACAAGTCCCAATCTTCCCCATTACATCCAATTTTATTTATCGGCGGT
>DRLX01000375.1 GCA_011322715.1 Desulfobulbaceae bacterium | reverse complement strand
CCTTTAGGCGACGAAGTGTACCCGACAAAAACTCTTGCCGAACATGAACAAAATTACATTCTCGCTGTTCTTGCCCGAACAGGAGGCAACAAAACCAGAGCCGCCAAAATTCTTGGTATAGACAGAGTTTCCCTGTGGCGTAAGCTCAAAAGATATGAAGGCCAGGGGATCGAAATCTCCTAAATTCGCCGGAAGAAACATTCCCTTTGTCCTGATATTGCTGAAAATCAAGCACCAGAGGTGTCAATTACCGGAAGGTCCGCCTTCCGGCCCAGGTAATCCATAAAAACCGCCGTCACCGGTGACAATTCCCTGTTTTTTCTGATAATTAGATAAAAATGACGATAGAGATCAACGCCCTGCAGCCTGATCGCTGCCATGGTTCCACAGGCAATACTGTCCTGAAGGGCACGACTTGAAAGGATAGACACACCGATACCGGCCTTAACGGCCTCTTTGATTGCTGCGGTTGAGCCGATTTCAGCCACCTCATGGAGAACATTTTCCGTCACCCCATGGGCCTTAAGCACTTCGGCAAACACCTTCCTGGTACCTGATTCCCGTTCACGCAGGATAAATGACTCCTTAATGACATCCTCCAGAGTCACGGTTTTCTGAACTGCCAGGGGGTGCCCCGCCTGAACAGCAAGGACAAGTTCATCGGCAAAGATCTCTTTCCATTCAAGGCCGGTTTCATTCCATTTTGCACCAACTACACCGAGTTCCAGTTCACCGGCCAGAACTTTTTGGGCAATGGTTCTGGAACCGGTAATCAGCAAGGTGGTCCGTATCGCAGGGTAGCGCCGGTGAAATCGTCCTATCAGATCCGGAAGAATATACGTTCCGGGAATCGTACTGCTACCGATTAACAAACGACCTGCAATCCTGCCGTTGAACTGTTCTATGGCCTCAACTGCTCTTTTTGTGGTCGCAAGTATCTTGCGCCCATAGCGATAAAACAGCCGGCCTGCCGGGGTGGGCTCGACCTGACGCCCGAGGCGATCCAGCAGTTTAATACCAAATTCACTTTCAAGGCTATGCACATGCTCGCTGATTGTCGGCTGAGACAACAGCATTGCCTCAGCCGCACGGGTAAAGCTCTTCAGTTCAACGACCCGACAATAGGCCTCTATTTTACGTAATTCCATCCCGTTTCCCTCTACACTTGATGCTATACGCGGAGACGATCTTTAGAAACCGTTTTAAGGGTCGAAAAAAATGCCGACGCGAACCTATTTTACCTCCTCCTATCATAGGTATTTCCTATTTGCATTATAAATAATTCCAATATACATTTTCCCGAGATTATGAAACAGGGCAATCATTACAATTGCCGTGCTTTACCGGAATAAACATATTGAAATTAACCATAACTTCGTAAATTCCTATGAGAAAAACATGCTTTTACCTTATTGTAACACTCTGCATTCTGGTAATGCCGATTGCGGCATCAGCCGAAAAATCCGTAAGTGGCACCATAACCATGCAGGTTGATCTATCCAACCATCAAAAGGGCGAGGTGGCGCAACTCTGGATGCCCTATCCTCTTTCCGACCGAGACCAGCTTATTGATCACATTTCAGTTACAGGAGACTATGCGGAATCGGCCGTCTATTCCGACCAGAAGTATTCCACACCGATACTTTATGCCCGTTGGAAAAAAGATGCGCAGAGCCGCAGGCTCACCCTTTCCTTTCATGTCATCCGCAAGAAAGTCACCCGCAGAAACTTTCCTGACCAGGAAGGAGCATGGAATCGGACTGATTTTGCCCTTTATCTGGCGCCGACAAGTCTTGGCCCCATTGACGGGCCGGTCAAAACACTGGCGGATAAAATTACCAGGGGCAGGACAACGGTTCTTGCCAAGGCAAAGGCAATTTATGACTGGACCTGTGAAAATATGTTTCGGGACCCAAAGACCAAGGGATGCGGTAAGGGAGATGTTTGTCTGTTACTCAACCGGCCCGGGGGAAAATGTACGGACATACATTCCGTGTTCGTTGCCCTGTGCCGGGCGGCTGGAATTCCGGCCCGTGAAATATTCGGTATTCGGCTGGGGAAAAAACCGGGCCAGGATATATCGACCTGGCAGCATTGCTGGGCTGAATTTTACCTGCCGGGTTATGACTGGGTGCCGGTTGACCCGGCGGATGTGCGCAAAAAAATGCTCAAAGAGCATCTTCGTTTAAGCGATGAGAAAACCAGGGCCTATCGTGATTACTTCTGGGGAGGCTGGGATGCATACAGGGTAAAACTTGCCGTCGGCAGAGACATACAACTTAACCCGCCCCAAAAGGGAGGACCGATCAATACCTTTGGCTATCCATTTGCTCAGATAGGTGATAAAATCCTGGATCACCTCAACCCAAAAACTTTTTCCTACCGATTTACCTTTCATTAATTGCTGAATTGAGCGATTTTCATCTTGGTGCAGGATGCGAGGATTCGGTTGGTTCATTGTAGCTGTGCCTTCATGGAACAACCGGTGATAGAGAAAATTGTGCCAAAATGGTAATCCCACCGGGTTTCACTCATTTGCAACACTTTATTTGTCAAGCACTATGGTATTATGATTGTTTATTATTTTGCAAATGAGTGAAACGCCCAAGTTAGATGGGTGTGGAAGGCCATAGTCCGCAACAGCATACAAGAACTATTAGCACTCAAAATCCTGGTATCATGCGGAGCGGTGACTATCCAGTAAATATCCGGGTGCTGGACAAAAGCATGCAATGAGTAACAAAAAAAGT
>DRLX01000374.1 GCA_011322715.1 Desulfobulbaceae bacterium | reverse complement strand
GCAAGCGAATTTTCAGCTATTTACCACGAACTCGAAGAACGGACCTTTGCCTCAGAAGAAATCATCGTCAAACAGGGCGACCAGAATGATGAACTTTTCTTCATCAATCAGGGAAGCATCAAGGTCTCTTATAGCAAGGATGGTCGCGATATCTTTGTTTCCACTCTGATCAAAGGCCAGATAGTCGGAGAAAATTTCTTTGATGCCTCCTTCTGGACGGTCACACTGACCGCCCTGACTCCGGTCAACGTATCAGTTCTCAAGTCGGAAAGTTTCCATCGCTGGCAGGAGGCCTATCCAGGGCTGGAGAACAAACTCTGGAGCTTTTATAACAAATGCAACACCACCTGTGCGCTTTTGCAAAAAAAGCGGCTTGACCGCAGGGAGCATGAACGGATCCACCTGTCCCGTAAAATTCAGGTGCAGCTGATTGATCACAACGGCAAACCGATCGGGCGCGGCTTCAGGGGAGAGTTGGCCGATATCTCCCTGGGAGGCTTGTCATATTTGATCCGGATATCAAAAAAAGAAAACACCCGCCTGTTGCTAGGTCGAACCATGCGGATCACCATCCCGATCGCAGATGATCCGTGACACCTGCTTTTAGAGGGCCTTGCCATCGGCGTCCAGCCCTTTCAGCTCCTGGAAAGTGATTTTTCCGTCCATCTCAAGTTTCCCGAAGTCATTGACCAGGACATCCTGCAGAAAATCCTGGGCTGACCGTCTGGACAACAAAACAACACACCTTTTCGTTCCGCCGCCACGGATAAAGATTCCGAGACAATCAACACCTCAGGAAAAATCAAAATCAGGTTCCCAGACAAGGGTAATCCCGACCTCAAAGATATCCGTTCTCCGGGGCGTGAGGGCAAAGGTTTCAACAGGATAGCGGGCCGGATCAAAACGTTCACTGATCTTTGCAAGCGCATCCTGAAGATCGACTGCAAGCGCCTTCAGGTCCTGCTCTATTCGATTGATTTCCTGCTCCACCCGCTGCACGTCCCCTTTTTCCTTAATCAACCTGCCGGCACTGCGCACACCGCGTGCGGAACGGGAGGCATTGGTGACGGACAGCCCTTTCCGACCAAAGAAGGCGCCAAAGATTGCCACCCCAAAGGAAAGAACGGTATCGACACTTCCGGCCTTGACGTCACCTTTTTCCTTTTGTAACCGGGCCATGGCTTTTTCCAGACGGGTCTGCAGTTGCTGCTGTTTGCGGCCAAACCGTTCCTCGATCTTTGCCGCCTGCTCCTCTTTTTTCTCCCGCAACAGGACGGCCAGCCGTTGATGAAACTGCTCCTCACTTTCTCTGGGCCGTGATTCAAATTTCAGAGTTGGTACCCGCAGCAGTTCAAGCTTCTTTTCATGGTAGAGATAATCGGACAACTGTTTTTTAAGCTCGGTTATTGCCTTTTTTTCATAAAGCTCTGCTGATACGGGGAAAAAACTCGCACCTCGCTGGGGGTCTGCTTGACAATCCTCAAGGCGAACCGGACTCTCTGTTGATTCATCCCAGGAAAAGGCCTGCGCCTTGTCACCGGCCGGAATGCGTAGGCATACTTCTTCCACCTGATCGATATTTCGTTTCTGATTAAAAAAACGGACCCTGGCTGAGCCTGTCAACCAGGGACGGTACCGCACGGTTTCCATGGGGACCGGCGCCGGCACAAAGAACTGTTGCAGTTTTGTCGGTAAAAGCGGCGCATTTTCGGTGGCATCTCCATTGTTGTCCACCGCCGGTAAGGCGACGGGGGAAGGTTTCTCCGGCACAGCAGGAGTTGAAACCAGCTTTCCGATATCCTGCAGGGAAACCGGTCCCTTTAAATAGGACAGTACCCACCGGGTTTCAAACAGGACCGGCTCCGGCCTATGGGTTGAGGAGAGGAGAAAGGTACGGCCGCGCATCCCGGCCATCATTTCCCTGAACCGTGCCTTGTCCAGATTACCTGCCCCACCGGAAATTCCGGCAAGCACCCTGTCCTGGTCCTGCCGGGTTTGCAGGCGGCCGATAAACCAGGTACCGATATTTGACAGTCCCTTATAATCCAGATCAACCGGATTCTGCGTTGAGAGAACAATACCCAAACCAAAGGCCCGTGCCTGTTTCAGGAGAAGCATCATCGCCTTTTTAGCGGGTGGATTGGCACTGGGAGGAAAATACCCGAATATCTCATCCATGTACAGCAGACAGCGCAGGCTGGAACTTCCAGGCTGCCGACGCATCCAACCTAACAGACGACCAAGAAGCAGAGTAACGAAAAACATCCGCTCTTCATCACCGAGATGGGCAATGGAAAAAATACAATGGCGCGGTTTCCCCTCTTTGGTGTAGAGGAACGAATCAATATCCAAAGGCACCCCCTTGCGCCAGGCGGCAAACGAAGGGCTGGCAAGGATATTATTGAGGAGCATGGCCAGCTCCATCCGATCGGTCTGCGGATAAAAACTCTCGAGAGGAAAGACGCCTACACGATCAAAAGGAGGCTTCACCACCGAACCGATAAGGGTTTCCAGGTCAAGATCCTCTCCTTTGCGCCAGTGGGCAAGGAGGATGGAGGAGAGAAGGATATGCTGCCTGCTCTTAAGCGGGTCGGCCTTAATGCCCACCAGCACCAGGAGGGAAGAGACTGCGGAGTTGACCATCTCTGCCAGGACCTCATCATCAATGATCACTTCATCACCAGGTGCCTGCAGGCTGTCCAAAACGGAAACAGGCTGACCTGTGCCGGATCCGGGAGTGTAGATGGAAAACTCGGTATGCTCCCGCATGCGCCGGATCCGATCTCCGTCCTGCCCCCAGTCGGCAAGGCCCTTTTTCCAGGTGTCCGCGGTTTCCGCTGCCAGTTCCTCAACCGTCACTGACCGCTGCCGGGCCTTGTCTCCATCAATCCAGGGCGTAAAGTCAGCCGGAGCAAGATCAGGGAAAGTAAGCAGCAGGTCCGCCATGTCACCTTTTGGATCAATGATAATCGCCGGTATCTTATCAAGAGCCGCCTCTTCCAGCAGGGCGATACCTAACCCGGTTTTGCCGCTGCCGGTCATTCCCAGGATGACGCCGTGGGTGGTCAGGTTTTTACTCTTATATAAAAGCGGCAGCCGGCCGGACTCAAGAGTCGACGGATCACATTCACGACCGAGATAAAAGAGGTCCATTTTCTCAAAATCCGGCAATTTCTGCATATTCTTTTCTCCAACTCTTTTATTGAATACCCGTCCTGTTTCTGCTTCAATAGAAACAAGCCCCCACCATAATTCGTTACCCGGGAACCATAGATGACCGATACAATAACCCGATTCTACCAGGAACAGTTACCGGATGGCCGGTTGCAACATAACATTCTTACGACCTCCTGCCCCTTTTGCAAGGAAAAACAGACAAAAGATACAGGCAGCCTGATCGTTTTCCTCAATCGGGCCAGTTATTTCCACGGCTATTTTCGCTGCAGCAAACGCTGCGTGCCGGGTGGTTTCCCTCTTCATTTCGGTCGCCTGAAAAAATTACCACTCAACCAGGTGCCCGGATATGATCCCGACCGTGATTATGGAATGCACCTGATTGACTATCCGGCAAAAAACATCAACAGCGACATCCTGGGATTTATGGAGAAAATGACAGACCGGCTGGTTGATCGCTTTATGGCCCTGGGTGTGGGCATGGATGTGCTGAAGGAAATGAAAGTCGGCTTTAACGGTCGTTACCTCGTCTACCCGTATATACAGAACGACGGCAACTGCTATTCCGCCCGCTGCGTCCATCCCGACAAACCGGAAGATACCTTCTGGTACGGTAACGAGGACTTTTACCGCCCACCCCATACTCTCTGGAACAGCAGTGACATCGAATGCTGTGAAAACGGTTCTCTGGCCATTACCGAAGGAGAGGAGAATCTTCTGATCCTTAAACAGTTAGGACTACCCTGTATTTCCCTGCCCGTCATCGGTGAGCTGGAATTGCTCGATCCGGAACGTCTTCAGTGGCTGTCTACCCTGTTTCTCTTTGTCAATCATAATCCCGAATCAGAGGCGGCCGCCCGTCTTTTTGCCGAACGGGTCGGATACAAGATAAGAATTGTCCACTGGCCGGAAGAATCTCCGAACAAATACGCCATTACCGACCTGGCCAGGGACAAGGGGGACGCATTCGGCGCCACCGCCTTTGCAATGATCAAGTCGGCACGTTCATTTTCACCCTTTGGCTCGCCCGAGCATGAACACCTTCGTTTCATCGAACAGCTCCAGCTTGAATCCGCCGACGGTTTTGCCTCCATGCAGTCAAATTTCCCGGACCTCAACCATGCCCTGGACGGCATTCACGGCATCAATATCATGGGCGGCATCCCCAAGGCGGGAAAATCGAACTTTTTTATCCAGATTGCCTCGGACATGGCCGCCAAGGAAATCCCGGTTATCTACTATGATTTTGAAAACGGCCGACAGAAACTCTATATGCGAACCCTCAGCCGATTGAGCCGTTTAACGACGGAACGGATAAAATCAGGCGATCTCAATGATAAAGAACAACAACGACTGCAACAGGCCCAACAAAAGCTGAAAAACATGCTGCCCTGGTTTCGGGTTGTCAACGAGCGCAGGCTCAGCCCCGAATTGATGCGCAGACACATTGATTTCCTCCGTCATGAAACTCGTTCCGAGTATACCCTGGTTGTCATTGACAGCCTGCACAAACTGCCCTTTAAGGACCTCTCCAAAAGACGGACCGGAATCAATGCCTGGCTCAGACAACTTGAAGCAATCCGTGACGAACTCGGCGTTTCCTTTCTGGTAATCTCAGAGCTTTCCCGGGCGACGAATGGACAATATGACAAACAACCGCACATGGGCTCCTTCAAGGGGTCCGGCGACATCGAATATTCTGCTGATAATGCCATGATCCTCTTACCCCGATGGAACCCCTTTGATACAACCCCACCGGAAAAAAGGCTCAATGATCTCTGGCTGGTTGCCAGCCGGGAAAAGAGTCCCGGCCTGATCGCCTCCTATCGACTCGACTTTCCCTACTGGGGTTTTGTTGAAGAAAAGAATAGCGTTGAGCGCAAAGAATAGCACTGTTTTGCCTTTGACCACCTTTTTTGTAATTCATTTGCGAAACCGTCCCTGCCGATTTCTTACAGCCGGCTTACACAACCAGCGGTGTATTTGCCCCCTATTTCAGCTATTGCGCCACATCCATTTTCTCACAAGAGAAAAGCATGTTTTTTGCATAGTAAAGAGAAACTTTCACCGCCAAAAAACAAAAATACTTCAGCAT